>JBATTL010000020.1:0-9054 GCA_049670525.1 Thiohalocapsa sp.
ATCACGGCCCTTGTCGCCGTCGCCGTGGTGACGGTAGCGACCTGGCTGGTCATGCCGCTCTTTGGGCGTCTGGCCGGCAAGCAGATTGCTGGATTCATCCGTGACATGGTGACAAGCTTGCTGGGACTCGTCGTCTTGTCCATGGGGTTCAGTTTGCACTCACCGGAGCCCATACATTCGCGCTCTAGGATACCCTGTCAGTCCTCGTCAGAGCTTCCGCAGCGCTGAGACCTGCTAATTTGTCCGCCATTCTGGCGGACAATGTGGCGTTTGCGTGGCAGCGGGAACGAAACGCGCGGTGGGACCCGACCCGCCACGGGCCAGACGACAACGATAACCTTCTTTCAGCCGCGCGGTGCGGCTTTCACCCTGGCGGGCAGACGGACTCATGGTCACAGGATCCAATCAGCGCGTCTCTAAACGTGAGCGACGTCACCTCTTCATCATCGCCATGGCAATCGCCGCGGGCGTCTTCTTCTTCCACACGATCGTGCTAACCGAATTGGCCGATCACCTGGTCGCGGCGCACAATTGGCTGACGGGCGCCTTGGGCCGCGCCCTATCGGGCAGGATTTTAGTCCTTGCCAGCTTCTTCGCCCTGTTCATCACCCATATCGTCGAGGCCGCCACTTGGGGACTGTTCCTGTGGCGTAAAGGACTGATCCCAACCTTCACCGAGGGCCTCTATTTCTCAGCCACCTCGATCACCGCGCTCGGCTATGGCGATGTGGTGCTGGCAGCGCCCTGGCGCCCGCTCGGTCCCCTGGTGGCAATCAGCGGTACCCTGATGTTCGGTTGTTCCACGGCTTATCTCTTCCTGGTATTGCAGAAGGTGTGGGTGGACGGGCTTTAGGAACAGGCCGGTGTACTGGCCGTTCTGAATCCAGCCTCGGGTAGGTCCCATTGCCAGAGACCGGCCGACATCCCATCGAGTGCGCGGCGGGCGTTGGAGATCCCGCTTGGCCGCTATCCCGGCATCGAGTTGGAGGCCGCGCCGATGCCCCTGCGTTACCGCTACCAGTGGCCGCGGAGGTACCCGCATCGCTGCTTGCGCGCCGCCCGGACTTCGCCGCGGCCGAGCAACAGGTGCTCGCCACCTTTCGTCAACAGGAGGCGGTGTGTCTGGCCACGATCCAGTATCAGTCCGGTCGTCGAGACCTGCTGTGGTTGGCGAATCTCAAGGCGGATGAGATCGCGATCCGAACCGCAGTCGTCAAGACGCGAAACCTGCAGCGGGCGAATCGGATCAATCGGCACCTCGCCCTCGGCGGAAGCTTGAATGCATCGCCGACGGATCAGGTTGCGGTCCGTTAGGCGATTGCCGGAGAATCTCGTACCAGATGACGCAGGATTGAGCTTCGGCTTCAAGGAGCACCGGCGGGAGCGTAGCCGGGCTATACGACTGCCGGCGCGACAATCAAGGCGGGCGTCAAGACAAGTCGGCTGGTATGAGATATGACAGAAATCGCCTTAGTCCGGCCAAGGTAACGCGACTCGGCGCCGAGGCGTTAGACGCGCGCGGCGGCCAACGCCGCATCCGACAACCAGTACGACTGAGGGTGTGCAGCCAGCGATGAGATTCCCCTGGAGACTCTACCTCGCGGCAGGCTTGGTCGGCGTGTTCGCCGGACTGATCGGCGCCGCGTTCCACGCCCTGCTGGACCAAGCCGCCGCCAGCCGAGGCGACCTGCATGGTCTGCTCAGCACGGCGCCGGTTCCCGGATGGCTGCTATTGATGCTGCTCGGCGCCCTGGTGCTGGTCAGCGCCATGTGGCTGGTGCGCCGCTTTGCCCCGGAAGCCGCGGGCAGCGGTGTGCAAGAGGTCGAGGCCATCCTTGCCGGTGAACGCAAGCTGCGCTGGCAGCGCGTGCTACCGGTGAAGTTCTTCGCAGGCACCCTGGCCGTCGGCTCGGGTCTGGTACTCGGCCGCGAGGGGCCGACCATTCACATGGGGGCCGCGCTGGGACAACTGGCGAGCGAGCGCCTGGGACCAAGCCCCGGCGACAACCGCGCGCTAATCGCGGCTGGCGCGGCTGCCGGCCTGGCCACTGCATTCAACGCCCCGCTGGCCTCGATCGTCTTTGTCACCGAAGAGCTGCGCGAGCACTTTGAGTACCGGTTTTCGACCATTCAGTCGGTCATTCTCGCCTGCTGCGCAGCGGTGATCGTCAGCGGCTGGATGCTCGGCCAGGGGCCGGATATGCCGATGCCAGACCTGGATATGGCCCCGCTGGAGTCGCTACCGCTGTTTCTGTTACTCGGTATCCTGATCGGCGCCCTCGGAGTCCTGTTCAACCATCTGCTGCTGGGCTCAGTGGCCGCATTCCGAGCGCTCGGCACCCCCGGAGCCTATACCGCGGCAGGCGTCATCGGGCTGATCCTCGGTGCGCTGATCTGGTTTGCCCCGAACACGGTGGGCGGCGGCGAAACCCTGGTCGAGAACCTGCTGCATGGCCAGCCCGCGCTCTTCTTCCTGCTCACGTTGTTCGCGGTGCGCTTGCTGACGACGGTCGGAAGCTATGGCTTGGGCCTGCCCGGCGGTATCTTCGCGCCGATGCTCGCGCTCGGCACCATCTGCGGCGGGGCCTTCGCAGCCCTGGTCTCGATCATCGCACCGGCGCTGGCTCTAACCCCAGGGGTATTCGCAGTCGCGGCAATGGGAGCGCTGTTCGCGGCGACGGTCCGCGCACCGCTCACGGGCATCATCCTCGTGATCGAGCTCACCGGCGCCGAGGCCCTGGCGCTGCCAATCATCCTCACCTGCCTCAGTGCCACCTTCACCGCCGAGGGCATGGGCGGACGCCCGGTCTACAGCTCGCTGCTCGGACTCAGCACTCAGCCCCCCCCGCGAGCCCCGGTCCGGCAGATCGCTGCCGCCGCGATGATCCTGGTTGCCTTCATCGCGATCGAGCGCATCGACGTGGCCTGGCAGGGCACTGGCATGGGCCCGAGCACGACCCTGAACGCGACCCAAACCTCCCCGCCAGTGGTCGAGGAGAAAGCGGCCACGGTCGTCGGCGGTGCGGATGAGGAAACCCAGATCGCACCCGGCTTGCCACTGGGCTCGCCATTAGGCTCGCCAGCGGGGCCAACGCTCGCGAAGACACTGCCCAAGGAGTCGCCCGACCTGACCGGGCCCGCGGAAACCCAGCTCGAAGGTGACGCGAGACCCGATCACGAGCCAAGTGGCAACGGCGCGGTCGACCAGGGGACGGGTGCAGCCGGGGTTCCGCCATTGACAGCGCGGGAGGCACCCACGGACGTGGAGCACGGCGAACCATTGGTGTCGGAATACGAACCTGCCTCGGAGTCCGAACCCAGTCCAGATTCCGGCGCGACTGGGCCCGCCCAGGAGCCACAACAAGACCAAGAACTGATGAGTCGAGCTCCGGCAGCGACAACGGTAGCCAGTGACCGCACAGCCGAGGTCCGCGCCAAGGTGCGATTTAGCATCCAGCTAGTCAGTTTCCGCGACAAAGCGAGCCTTTGGCGCTTCGCACGTGACCAGGGCCTGATCGGGAAGGCGCTTGAGCTGGAGTCGATGGGGGCGACAGCGCGTTGGTATTCGGTACTATTTGGCGCATTCACGGACCGAACTGCAGCCGAGGCAGCGCTTGAGGACCTGCCCGCGAGCCTCAGGCGCCTCGACCCGATCATTCGCACCTTGGGGTCCGACGAACGCCTGGTGCCGATCAAACAACCCTAGATCCCGTTTCCACCAAGCGGGCCGGGGCCCTCTTGGGAGGAGAGATCCACCGAGCTGGTACGTTCAGCCGGAACCTAGGAACGCCAGTTCAACGACCCCTCCCAAATGGACGCCTTCCTCGGCCTCTTTGCCGCCGCCTTCATCGCCGCGACGCTGTTGCCCTTTTACTCGGAGGCCTTGTTGGTCGGACTGCAGGCAAGCGGTCATGACCCGTTGCTCCTTTGGGCCTGGGCCACGGCAGGCAACACCCTGGGTGCCGTCGTCAACTGGGCGCTAGGCCGCTGGCTGCTCCGTTATCAGGATCGGCGTTGGTTCCCGTTCAAGCCGAAAAACGTCAGTCTGGCGCAGCGCTGGTATCGGCGCTGGGGGGTCTGGTCGTTGCTGATGGCCTGGCTGCCGGTCGGCGGAGACGCACTGACCTTCATCGCCGCGGTGATGCGGGTGCGCTTCGACCTGGTCTTCTAATCACCGCGGTCGGCAAGGGCGCCCGCTACGCAGTCGTGCTGGGTTCGTTCCGGCTGGCACTCGATTAGGCCTGGTCATCCAGGTATTGCCTGATGATCCGGGTCGGACCTTCAAGCTGACACTGGTGACCAACAAGGATGCCACCAGCCGAGTCGATGTCGCACAGACGAAGCTATGCGAAGCCGCATGCGCCAGCGTCTGGTAAGCCTTCACGAAAGTCGCCGGCTCTCCGAGAAGAATCACATTGGCAAAGATTTCCTCTTCTCTGTTCTGGGAGCCCGTGGAGCTCCTCGTTGCAAGCGGACCCTGCTCCGATCGGCTCCACACCCTTGCCATCGACGTTGCTGCCAGCGAAGTTCAGAACACCGGTTTCCAGCGCCCAGACAGCGGCCGCCATGGTGCAGAGGTTTTCCTCGGGTAGCGCATAGCCGTTTTGCACGCCATTTCGTGCCCTGATAGGCCGCGTCCAGCCTGAGATTCAACAACGTCCGGTGCTGATCGTCGGGCGGGCGACATCCGCGCACGTGAACTCCTGATCCGGGAATCCTTTGCTTCACGTCAGGCACGTCACCTCAGATTCTGGCGCCTCCACGCCGCCGAGTGCCTTCGCCGCGTTGGTCAGCACTGGCCTGTCCAGCCAAGCGAGCCCTCGCGGAGGCCTACTTCGAAGCGAAATCAGGGGTTCAGGCGGTGCGGAGCGCTGGCTCAACGCACGACACCACGAATCGTTCCATCGATAGCGGACATTGCCGCAACGTCTCGTTACGTCGCCCTGTAGCCAGACGGCAGGGATGCCGCCGCCGATAACTCTCAAGCTATTGTCATAGCTTACTTTATTGTGAACTTTTAGAAGTTGGCACGCAGTCTGCTTTATCTCTAGCAAGTCCCGGCATCGGCCGGTACCGCAAACCAACCATCGTTCGCACAGACAACTGGAGAACCAACCATGAAGACCCTCATCACCGCGATCGCCGCTACCCTGTTCACCGCCGCCGCCACGACCGTCAGTGCGGCCGAGGTCTACCAGGGGTTTGCCGGCAACCCAGACCTGATCCATCAGTACAACGCGGTCGAGACCGTCGCCGTGCAGCCAGGCATCGGCAGCGACGTCGACCGCTACCATGGCATTGCCGACGGCAACAGCGATCTGTTCAACGTCATGATCGAAGGACCGACCAACGGCGGCGATCCACCGCGGATCTACTCCGGCGCTCAGGGCAACCCGGATCTGTCCTTCTAAGGACGGTCAGGGTGAACGGCAGGACTGATCGCTGATCCGTCCTGCCAGTCGTGATGCCCAGGCGTCAAGAATGCCCTTCCATTCAAAAGCAACACTAGCCTGTCCGTCCAGCCAACCCTCGGTCCTTGATATAAGAAGTATTGTCGCAGGGTTCGGTCGATCAGTCTTAAGTCAGACTGCTATCATCGGCCAGAAGTCCCTCGTGCGAGACCGCCCTGCGCGCCCTCCTGCTCCTCCTCGTCCGCTGGTTCCTGACCACCCTCCGCCCTCGGGCATCGCTCCAGCTTGAAGTGCTCGCCCTGCGCCATCAGATCTCAATCTACCAGAGGACCTGCCGGCGCCCCCGCATCTCCCCGGCTGACCGGATGCTCGGGTCCTTCCTGGCAAGAGTCTGGGCCGGCTGGCGCGAGCACCTACGCCTCGTCAAGCCGGACACCATAATCGCCTGGCAACGCATCCGCTTTCGCGACCACTGGCATCGCCTGAGCCAAGCTGGCCGACCCGGACGACCTCCCATTGCCAAGGAGCTCCGCGAGCTCATTCGCCGCCTCTCCCGCGCCAACCCGACCTGAGGCTCGCCTCGTATCGTCGGGGAACTGGCCAAGCTCGGCATCGACGTTGCCAAGTCTACCGTCGAGCGCTATCGCATACGCCCGACCACTGCGCCGCCACCGAGCTGGAGGGCGTTCCTGGATGATCACGTCAAGGACTTAGTATCCATCGATATTCTTCACTGTCCTGACCGTCCGTTTCCAGGTCTTGTTCGTCTTTCTAGTCCTCGCCCATCACAGACGCCGAGTGGTGCATTTCAACGTGACCGCAAACCCCTGCAGCCAGTGGACTGTCCAGCAGATCGCGGAGGCCTTCCCCTTCGACACGGCGCTCCGGTACCTGCTCCGCGACCGCGATGGCATCTACGCCGCCAAGTTCCGCAGCCGAGTGCACAGCTTCGGCATCGAAGAAGTGCTCACGGCCCCACGTTCACCGTGGCAAAACCCCTACGTCGAGCGCCTGATCGGCTCCATCAGGCGAGAGTGCCTCGACCACGTCATCGTAACGAACGAGCGCCATCTGGAGCGCGTCCTGACCAGCTAGTTTCAGCACTACCATAGCTGGCGTGTGCACCGATCTCTGAACATGGACAGTCCAGATCCGCGTCCCGTCCATCCACCAGAGCTCGGGGACGTCGTCGAGTTTCCTGATGTCGGCGGACTCCAACATCACTACGCGCGGCGCGCGGCCTAACTGACGCGGAACCTCGCCACGCTGCTTGCCCCTGCCCTATTCATCGGCAAAGCCGGCTTCCCCGGCAAGGCCACTCCGCCCGCACCGCATCGGTTCCCCTCCATCGGCCTAGTTCTCTCCCAGTCGCCCCCTTCCGCACCAACCAGGTGCGCTCCGCCGGTGACCTTCACTGTGGTTGACGCTAACCCGATGTGTCCGCATTCCCTTGATCGCTCCAACGATGCGTTTTCGGGACCCACAAGATGGTCACCAGCGCCTCCATGACCTGCCGCGAGACCCGCGCGCAATCGTCCATGCGCAGGCGCACGTAGACGGTCTCCGGCGGCAGGCGGCGCGCCACCTCGGAAATCGGCATGGCCGAGTGGGCGCCGTACCTGCGGGCCTCGTACGAGCAGGTCGCGACGACGCCCCGTTTGCCGGGCTCGGCGCCGACCACAACCGGGACTCCACGCAACTGCGGATGGCCGCGCTGCTCGATCGCGGCATAGAAGGCGTCGAGGTTGACATGCATGACGAGGCGTGACCCGGCGCAGATTGAGGCTCCGCCGGTCTCTCTGAGCAAGCGAGTGTTCGATTGCCAATTGCAGCCGCACAGCGATCCAATCGCCGTTGACCAAAAGATCCTGGTCACGCTACCGGCGGGCGAGAGCAGTGTCCACGTGCCCTCGCGGAACGCCGCACCTGTCCCTCCGCTCTACTCGATGATCCCCTTGGCCCTCAGGCTTGCCCCGGTCAGTGCTTGCCGCAAAGGAAGGTCCGCTTTGCCGCGCATGTCGATGTTCATGGCGAAGGTCCAGGTCGCGCCGGGCTTCTCGATATAGCCGACATACCAGCCGATCTGCGGCGTGGCGCGCGCGGCCCAGCCCGTCTTAGAGCGAAGACTGTAGTCCTCGCCCTGCTCCGTCAGCATGATCTCACGCAGTCCAACAGAGGACGATGACTGGTAGGGCAACGTTCGCAGGATCACCTGGCGCAGGAAGGCGACCTGTTCCTCGGCACTGATCGTCAGGGAGCCGTCCAGCCAGAAGGCGGTGTCGTCGAACGGCTCCTGGAGCCCGCCATAGCCCGCGCGATCCAGATGGGCCTGATAGCGCTTACCGCCGATCTGCCGGGCCAATTCCTGGTAACACCATACGCAGGAGACCGCGTACGCGCTCTTGATGGTGTGATCCTGGTTCCAGTCGGGTATATCGTGCACGCGCTCATTCCAGCGGAGCACCTCGTCAAGCCCTGACAGCGCGCCCTCATCCAACGCGATCAGGGTGTTGAAGATCTTGAAGGTCGAAGCCGCGGGATACCGCTGCGCTGCCCGCATCTCGTTGTGCACATGGCGCTGGCTTCCATCGAGCGTCGCGATGACGATCGTGCCTTCGACGCCAGCCTCCGAGAATAGGGAGACGAGCTCAGCATCTTCGGCATGGCCTGGCGTGGAATAAGCAATCGCAATGAGCAGCGTGAGGATCGGTCGCATCATTCAATTGACTCTGAAGGTCAGCGTGTTGATTAACGCCCCCGACGCTGCCCGTTCGGCCCCCTGTGCGCCAGGCGTTGGCGGCTCAAACGATCACCGGCTCCGGTTCCAGCCAGACACCGAATGCCTCCGCCACCTTTTCCTGTACCTCCCGCGCCATGGCCAGGATCTCAGCCCCGGTCGCGCCGCCGCAGTTGACCAGCACCAGCGCCTGGTTCTCGTAGATGCCGGCGCGGCCCCGCGTGGCGCCCTTCAGCCCCACCGCTTCGATCAGCCATCCGGCGGCGAGCTTGACGCGCCCGTCGCGCTGCGAATAACCGACGAGCGACGGGTACCGTGCGATCAGCGCCCGGTGCTCCTCCTCCGCGACGACCGGGTTCTTGAAGAAACTGCCGGCGTTGCCGATGACCGTCGGGTCGGGCAGCTTGCGGCGCCGAATCGCCACCACGGCATCGAAGATGGCGCGCGCATCCGGACGCGCCATATCCCGCTCCTTCAGCTCCCGCGCCAGGTCCGCATAGCCTTCCACCGGCTGCCATTGCTTGGGCAGCGCGAGCCTCACCGAGAGGATCAGGCGGCGGCCGCCGAGGGCGTGCTTGAACAGGCTGTCGCGATAGCCAAAGGCGCACTCGGCTGCGGTCATGTGCACGACGCGCTGGGACGCGAAATCCCAAGCCACCAGCGAGTCGAAGCGCTGGGCCAGTTCCAGGCCATAGGCGCCGATGTTCTGGACCGGTGCGGCGCCGCAACTGCCCGGAATGAGCGCTAGGTTCTCGAGCCCTGAACGCCCCATCGTTACGAGCCGCTCGACGGTCGCGTGCCAGTTCTCACCGGCGCCGACCTCCATGTGCCAGGCATCGCCCGCGTCGCCAAGCTCCTGCAATCCAAGAACCTCCACCTTGATCACCAAACCGTCGAAGTCACGCG
>JBATTL010000021.1:0-1901 GCA_049670525.1 Thiohalocapsa sp.
CGCGAGGGTCCGACAAAGACATCGGCCGCGTGCAGGTAGGCTGGCACATCGGCCGGATCGACCCAGCCGGCGAAATGAGTGATCTCCGCGATGCCCAGTGTCCTTGCAAGCTGTTCCATGTCGGCGCGATCCTGACCTTCGCCAACGATGAGCGTGCGCCGGCCTGGCGCACGCTCCGCAAGCAGCTGGGTCGCGCGCAGCAGATCCTCGATCCCCTTCTCCTCGACGACGCGTCCGATGAACACCAGCATGGGCCCCTCGGGTCCCCGATGCGCTTGCCGCAGCCGCTCGGCCAACGCGGTTTGACGCCCATCAAGCGGCTCAACCGACACGCCCATCGGTATCTTGACCAGCCCCCGCATCGAGCCGCTGACCGCCTTGACAGCCGCCTCGGTCACCGAGCTGTTCACGGTAACCGCATCGGCGTCGTGCAGCGCGGCGCGCTTGAACTGAGCCAACGAACGCCCTTCGAGACCGAAGATGTCTCCACCATGCACCGTCAGCACGTGCGGCACAGGCTTCGCGCGCCGCGCCAGCATGGCGGTGAAGCCCTGCGGAAGGATCCAGTGGGAGTGGATCAGGTCGTAGTGCCCAGTCTGCAATCTCCGAGCAACTGCGAGGATCTCGGCCGCGACCAGCGCCGGCAATTTGAGCCAGTTCGTTGGGTGCTTGCGCAGATTGATCAGGGCACCGCCCTGGTAACACACCGTCTGTTGCCGCACCGGCCAGAGATAGCGAAAGCGCTCGACAAGGACGCCGCCGATGGTTTCCCTGCGCGCGGCTCCGGGTGCATGCGGCGCCAGTACATGCACCTCCCATCCGAGCAATTGAAGGTCCTGTGCCAGATGCAGCACGAAGGGCGTGGTCCAGTCGCCCGCCCAGCGGGGGAAGTTAGAGGTGACACAGAGAATACGGCCTTGAGGCATTGGTTCCATCCCTGTCCAGAGTCCAGAGTCAGGGACAAGGCTCGCGCAACCCTGACTGCCGGATGGCTAGGCGATCGCCGGGATGCAGAGACCGGGCCCAACGATAGCATTCTGCAGTCTCAGTCCGCCTCAAGTACCGCGCGCGCCTCGTCGACGCCCTGGAAGGCTGTTCCCGCCTCGACAGCGCTGGCCAATAGGCGCTTGCCCTCGTCCGTGCGGCCCACCTTGAGGTACGCCATGCCGAGATGGTACTGGCGCTCCGGGGTCGGGTCAGCGCTATCGCGCGCCTTCTCCAAGAGGCTGACTGCACCATCGTAATTTCCGCTCAGGTACTGTACCCAGCCGGCCGTATCGAGAAACGCAGCCTGATCCGACGACGCAAGACGCTCGGTCAGCGTCAGTGCGCGGGCGAGGTCTTCCGGATTGTCAGCGCCGCGCGCAACCAGCAGCATCGCCAGGTTGTTGGCCGCGAGATCAGCCTGTGGGAAGCGCTCGATGACTTCCTCATAGGTCTTGACCGCGCCCTCGTCGTTTCCTGCCTGCTGTCGCAGCATACCCAGCGTCAAGAGCAGAAGGCCGTTGCGCTTCGTCGGCTCCAGGCCCTCCTCGAGCGTCGCCATCGCCGCCTGTTGTTGACCATCGGCCATTTGAAGCTGCGCAAGCCGCTGATAGGCCCTTGACGAGCCGGGCGCACGCTCGATTGCCGATGCATATTGTTTACGCGCGTCCCCCTGCTTGCCCATCGTCGTATAGACGTCGCCGAGCAGATTGATCGCAACGACGTTGTCCGCATGCTCGGCCAGCAGCTGCTCGAGCCGCGCCTGCGCTAGCTCCGGCTGCTGCAGCGCCAGGTAGCTCCGCGCGAGTGCTACCAGCGGCTCCGCCGCTTTCGGATTCTTTGCCAGCGCGGTCTCGAACTGCTCAATGCTCGCCTCGAGGTCACCGTTGCGCTGCAGGGCGACACCGTTCAGGTAA
>JBATTL010000022.1:0-2229 GCA_049670525.1 Thiohalocapsa sp.
CGAGAAGCCTAGCCGCCAGGGCTCCGGGCTCCGCCAACGCAGCGGCACGCGCGATGACCTCCGGCTCGGTGTCCGGCAGCCGTTCCCAGGCCACGCGCACCTGCCGGGCATCGCTCAGGTGACGACGGCCCTGACGCTCCGCGCGCAACGCAGTCGGGGCACAAACGGCGATACAGAGACCGCAGGCCTTACAGGTGTCCGGGTTGACGCTCAGCGCCAACAGCGCTCCGGTTCCTGGATTCGCTGACTCCGGCGCACGGAACAGGCCCTCGGTGGCCACCAGTGGCGCCGGTCCAATCGAGGACAGCAATTTGCCGAGACCCTCGGCCATTGCCTGCTTGCGCTCTTCCGGAAACGGCAGACGGGCCTCCAATTGGGCGTAGGCCGAATCGATCAGCTCGGCGGCAGTGCTCGGTGCATACTCGGTCTGTCGGCATAGCTGGGCGACACCAGCGGCCAGCTTCGACGCCAACGGAAGCAATGCATCGGCGCCGCCAGCCTGAATCCCGGCATCAATGACTTGCTTCGGCGTCACCGCGACCGCCGCGACCGCAGACTCCGGGCAGGCGCTCCAACAGGCGCCGCAGCTGGTGCAAAGGTCCGGATCGAACAGCGGCAGACGCTCCCTCAAAGGGCTCAAATCGCGGAAACCTGCCGACAACGCGGGCACCGCGCCAACTGCGAAAGCCGGGTCCGGGCTCAGCTCCGCGGTGTCGCCGTTGCGGTAGAGCACGCCGATTCGATCCCAGAAACGCGGCAGGCTCTGACAGCCGTTCTGGCTGCCGCCGATGCGGCGCACCAATGCCGGGGCCTGGTCGACGCGATCTACCGAGCCGAGTGCGGCAGCGCGGGGCAAGCGCGCAATGTCGACCTGTCGCGGTGCGTCGAGTCCCGCCTCGAAGAGGCTAATCCGCTCCTCGGCGTCGGGTCCGGACTGGCGCAGCATTTCGCCGCGCAGACCGAGCAAACGGCGACGGGTCAGGTCCATCAGACCTTGCTGCATCAGCAGGGCACAAATGGCGCCGAGCAAATACTCGCTGAGCTGATCTCCCGCCTGAACCCCATGCACGTCGGGCGGGGTGTGCGGAGACGAGTCCGGTGACGACGAGCCATTCGATTCATGGGCGGGGGGCAACACATACAGCCGCGCCGTACCATCCTTAAGACGCGCACGCTCATCGTCGGACAAACGCGCCCAGAGCCGCTCTTCAGGCAACGCGGTCTGGACCAGCAGCATGCCATTCGGTATCAGCGCGATCTGATCCTTTGCGGTCGGCAGCGCGTGGTCGGACAGCAGCAGGCAAAGATCCACCGGACAGTCGTCTCCGGGTTCGCGGACATCCTGAGCGGCGCTGGTGATGCGATCGACACAGATCTGGCCCCAAGGCTGCTCGAACAGATCCGGCCGTCCGCGCAGACCGCCGCCGTCGATCCGATTGAACAGGACGGCGGCCTCGACCGCCAGTTCGCTGCCGGCGGCACCGCTGCGACGCTGAACGGCCAGCGTCATGGCGCCGGCGGGACGCAGATCTTCGTCAGCATTGCCCGCCGCGAGCCCGAGTTCTCTGACCCCCAGATCTGCGACCTCCGGGTAGGCCAGACGCAGACGATCCAACATGACCTGCCGCTTCGGATAGCCACTCGCAGCATGCCCGAAGTCGACGCCGAGATAGACCCGCGGACGCGTCAGCCGATCCAGATCGCGGCACAGCCGCAGCAGATCTGCCGTCCGCAGCGGCAAGCCGCCAACGCCATGGATCACCGAAAGCAGTCGCGGATGGTCGTTGCGCGCCAAGACCGGATAGCCGGGATGGGTCTCGGCGCCCCGCTTATGATTGTCGCAGGCGCGATCCAGGGCCGCGCGGACTTGGCTGAGCAGTGGCGGGTCATCGGATAGGGGCACGTCCACGCACTCCAGCACGCAGACAGGCAGACTGCGGCCGATCAGCCGCGCCAGTTCGGCACTGGGAAATGGATGCAGACGCCGCAGGCCGACCACACCGACCTTGGTACGATAGCGGGCCCGCAGCCGGTCCGCGGCGGCCTCGGCGGTCTCGATGACGGACCCCACGGCCAGCAGGACCAGCTTGGCGTCTTCGATCCGATACGTGGAAACGGACCGGTGCCAGCGACCGGTCAGTTCCGCAAAGCGCTCGAACGCGACGTCCAGGGCGTCATCGAGCCCCCGGTCGAGATAGGCCCGCGCCGCCGCCCTGCCCTGTCCGGCGG
>JBATTL010000023.1:0-2490 GCA_049670525.1 Thiohalocapsa sp.
ATACAATATCGTGCGCGGGGTCGAGGAACGCCTGCTGAGAGTCGCGGGCATCGAAATCATGAGCGTTCGAACGGGAAGCTCAAGTGGAAGCACACCCTCATTTGATGGCATAGGTGACGTTCCTGAAGATACGGTCGGTCGTATCCTTGTGGATCTGCGCGATCGCGAGGAAGGCTTTGATGGACGTGAGACCGAACAGGAAATTCGCGACACTCTTACAGGCTATCCCGGCGCGCTGACTGAGGTTCAGAAGCTTGAACAAGGCCCGCCCGTCGGCAAGGATATTCAGGTTGCGCTCCTCTCCAACAATGGCGACGCGCTGAACGATGTCGCCCGCAAAGTGTCGGATTTTGTCGCTGGCCTCGAAGGCACGCGCGAACACGGCGATACACTACCGCTTCCCGGCATCGAGTATCAGTTGCAGGTCGACCGCGCCGAAGCCGGCAAGTATGGCGTCGACGTCTCGCAGGTCGGAGCGGCCGTTCAATTGCTGACCAATGGTATTCTGGTGGGGCGCTATCGTCCGGATGACGCCCTCGACGAACTCGATATCCGCGTACGGCTCCCTGAAGGCGAACGCAGCATCGAAGCTATAGATCGGCTGAAAATCGCAACCCCACAGGGTCAGGTGCCATTGTCACTCTTCGTGGACCGCGTGCCAGCCCAACGCATCGACAAGATCAATCGGCGCGACGGGAAACGCGTGATCGAGGTGAAAGCCAACGTTGTCGAACAAGGCACGGGGCCGGAAAAAATCGCGCAGATCCGCGACTGGATGGCCACGGCTGATCTGGATCCACGCGTGGAGATCGTTTTCGAAGGTGCTGATCTGGACGCCGCCGAAGCTGGGGCCTTCTTTCAGACTGCCGCCCTCGCCGCGCTCTTCCTGATGGCGATAATCCTGCTGTGGGAGTTCAATAACTTCTACCATGTTGGCCTGACGCTCTCGGCGGTTATCCTATCCACCGCCGGTGTCCTGATCGGGATTCAGCTTGTCCTGCCCTACATCTCAGTCCTGATGATCGGTACGGGGGTCGTCGCCCTCGCCGGCATTGTCGTGAACAACAATATCGTGCTGATCGACACCTTCCAGCGGCTTCAGCGGGATGGCCGAACCGGCGAAGAAGCCGCGATTGCCGCTGCCGCACAGCGTATTCGTCCGATCCTTCTGACCACGCTGACCACGATCTGTGGCCTGTTGCCGATGGTCGCGAAAATGAACGTCTCCTTCCGCGAAGGCGCGATCAGCTTTGGTGGTGTGACGGCAGAATGGTGGGTGCCGCTGGCTACAGCTGTCGTGTTCGGCCTCGGCTTCTCCACAATGATGACCTTGATCGTTACCCCGGTCTGGCTCGCCGCACCGGAGAAGCTTGGCCGTTGGCGCGACCGGATGGTCGGGAAGGTTTACCGGAGCAAACGCGTTGTCGGCGTTGGCCTGCTCCCCGACCCTGCCAATGAGGACGAAGCCATCCGCCCGGCGGCTGAGTAGGCACGCACTCTAAACAGAGCTATCTTGCAATCTCCGAGTGAGGAGAGGCCAATGAGGGTTCCAGTTATCGCATGTGTCACAGGCGTGGTTTTAGCGACGTCGGCTGTGGCGGAAGCCCCTGACAATCTGTCTGGCCCGGACGCCCTACTCGGCGCTTGGACGGCAGATTGCGATGCCTGGGGCGTGGCAGCCAAATGCCGCGTGGACTGGTCCAACGGCCTTCACAGCAAGCATATGACCATCCGCTACCGCATCGATCCTGCAGCAGGCGGGGCTCCGATCTTTTCTGGTGAAGGCGTGTACCGCACATTGGAGAATGGCTTGGACGGCTACTGGTCTGACAGCGGCGGCGCAGTTCACCCGCTGAACGCGGCTTGGTCTGGGGACGCACTGACAACGCATTGGGGTGTGGCCGGCAGCGAGCAGGGACGATCCGAGTACCGGTTGGACGAGGCCGGAACGATGACCGTGACCGACTGGTCTCTTACCGAGCAAGGCTGGCAGCAATTCATGCAGGTTGAGTATCAGCGCAGTAGCGACTGACCGGTCGCCACGTTAGCGACCCGCAGCAAGCTTGCGCGCGCGAGCCCGAACCGATGCTGCATCGTCGGAGCCTGCCACCGAAAGCGCATTGGAAAATGCATCGGCGTACGCTGCATGCTGTTCGGCGACGGCGCTTAGGGCATCGAGCGACCACGCCCGCAGAAATGGCCGCTCGCTCGACAAGAGCGGTAACAACCAGCTCACCAGACGATCCGCGTCATCTGGTTCGATCTCAAGCTTGCCAATGCACTGACACACATGCAGTTGCGCCTGCCAGCTAATGAAATGACCAGCGATACCGACGAGCTGTCGAGTCTGAGCAGGTGTCAGCCCACCGCCATCATCCATGATTGCTTTCAGGAGCCATGTCGCCGCTTCGCCCTCTAGCGCGTTGTCGGCGCTGCAAAGCTTCAGGACATGATCTGTAAAACCGTCGGCGCTGGCGAAAGCCTTGTATG
>JBATTL010000024.1:0-2334 GCA_049670525.1 Thiohalocapsa sp.
CCTGTAGAGGCACTCTCCGTTCAAGGTGTCGTTGTTAGCGTCCTACGCAATATGGCTGCAGCCGCTTAAACAACACTTTTCCTAAAATGCCTCCCAGTTCGGGAGGCATCGTCTTCAATAATAATAGCTTCGGCGCATTTCACACTTGCCGAAGTAGCTCACTCTTTTCATTCTTCTACGATGGACACGACTAACCGCGATGAAGCAAACCTCATAGACGGCCAACCTGAATGGTGGCGTGAAAATCTCTTTGCCCTCTTAGGTGGACTGCTCATTATCGCACTCCTTGGCGCAGGGCTTGTCCTCTGGCAAAGTCGAATTCAACTTCATCAAACCGAAGCTGTTGTCGCTGTTCGCCAAGCACCAACAACAGAAACCAAGCTTAAAGCGGCCGAGCAATTTCTCGATGTAGAAGCCATTGCGGGAGATCTCCTCCTTATCGCCGCTGATCAGTATCGCCAAGGCGAATATGCAGCCGCTTTAAAAACGTATCAGATGTTTCTCGCTAATTATAGCGATCACGCCCTCAACAACGCCGCTCGACTCGGTCAAGCCTCTGCTCAAGAAGCATCTGGGGAGATTGATGCTGCATTAAAAGGTTTTTTGAGCGTGTCTAGTGTTCGTCCAAAAAACACCTACAACCCCATCGGCCTTTTGAATGCCGCTCGTATCTATCAACAACAAGGTGACGAAACCAAGCGCAAAGAAATTCTCACCCAACTTGCCAATGACTACAGCGACTCTTCCTATGGTCGCGAGGCTGAAACCATTCTTACAGCTATACAAAAAACTGCGCCTGATACCACAAACTCCGATTTAAAATCCACGAAATCTATTGCTTGGGACCCCTCGGTTGAGTCCGCTTTAAATGGAGTGGTTTTCCGGATAGAAAGGAAGACCACCTATGAAGAAGACAAGACGAAGTGTAGAGCAAATCATCCGCATCCTTCGTGAAGCCGACGGGGGAGTCCCCGTCGAAGAAGTTTGCCGGCGGCACAACGTGAGCACGCAGAGTTTTTACCGCTGGCGGGCGAAGTATGGCGGCATGGAAATCAAGGAAGCTCAGCGGCTGCGTGACCTTGAAAAGGAAAACGGTGAGTTGAAAAAACTGCTGGCCGACCAGATGCTCAAGGCCAAGGCGTTGGAAATTGCATTGGAAAAAAACATCTAAGCCCGGAGCGGCAGCGCGGCACAGCCGAAAAGGTGTGTGGTGCGCTGTCGTGTTCCGGGCGAAGTGTGAGTCGCTGGCTTGGGTTCCATCGCTCGACGTTGCGTTACCGGCCTCAGCCGGTGCCGGATCGCCGCCAGCGTATGGAAGCCGAGATCGTGCGGGTATCCAAGGAGCATCCGACTTTGGGCTACAAGAAGGTGACCGGGATGCTGCTGGCGCTGGGCTATGCCATCAACAAGAAGTGGGTGCAACGGGTGCGCCGGGAGGAGTTCCTGCAGGTTCCGCCGCCTCGCAAGAGGCTGCGGCGTCAGGGGTTATCGACCGGGCTGCCGCAGCGGGCCGTCCATCGCAACCACGTTTGGTGCTGGGACTTCGTCAGCGACTACACTCAGCGCGGTGGCGCCATGCGCCTGCTCAACGTCGTCGATGAATACACCCGCGAATGCCACTGCATCCATGCCGACCGAACCCTCAAAGCTACTGACGTTCTCGCCTGCCTGGCCGATGCTATCGACCGGCAGGGAGCACCAAAATATATACGAAGTGACAATGGACCCGAGTTCATCGCCAAGGCCATCCAGCGGTGGCTGTTCAAGAACAAGATCAAGACCATCTATATCGATCCCGGCTGTCCCTGGCAGAACGGGTTTGCGGAGGGCTTTAACAGCCGTCTGCGTGTCGAATGCCTCGACCGGGAAGTCCTCCACACCTTGAGTGAAGCCCGCGTGGTCACCAGCGATTGGATGGACTACTACAACCATGTTCGGCCCCATCGCTCCCTGGGCTTGAAAACCCCGGCGGACTTTGCCAACATGGCCCGAGTTCCAGGCCCCGGTTCCGGTCGGCCTACGGCCGCCCTCCACCGGAGCCTGGAACACAACCCACAACACCAACACCACCGGAAATCACTCCATTAAGTCCGGACCTAAACGTGGGGCCCAAGCATTACACATACTTCTGAATGCAACGCATACTCCTAGCCCCACTGATTATCCAAATGAATTTTCTCATCCCCGCATGATGTGGAATGGATCATCAGGAGTTAATGGCTTTTTGGGAAATAAGCAAATATCGAAAAGAAGCTTCGGCAAGCAGGCTCAAGACATGCTTAATAGCCCATTACTGAGAAATCCATAATGAATCTACAAGAAACAGCATTTAGA
>JBATTL010000025.1:0-15281 GCA_049670525.1 Thiohalocapsa sp.
GTGCCGTCCGCGCGGTCGTACCAAGTGCGTGTACTGGCCGCGACAGCATCCCCCCAATGCCGATAGACGTTGGTGCTGGTCAGCCCGCAGCACCCGTAGCCCCCGTAATAGGGTCGATAATAGGCGCCGCCCCAATAGGGTTCCGCCATGGCGGCCGTGGCAAGCCCTAGACCGAATCCGAAGGCATAGCCCACGGCGGGGTTGTAGACCGGCTGGGCGGCTTGACCGAAGGTCTCCGGTGCCGCATACCAGGCATCGCCGATCCAGGGTTGGTAGTCGTAGCCGGTGCCGTAGACCACGACGTCGTCCGTCGACTGGACAGTTCCGAGATATCCCGGCGTATAGCCCTCGTAGATCACTTCCGGGGTGCTGTCGTAGATGCGCACGTAGGTGACGTAGTGAAGCGGTGAGCTGGGCGGTACCTCATAGATGGCGTCAGGCACCGCGGTGGGGATCTCCCAGGGACCCGCGAAGGATGGCGATTGAAACCAGACGCCGTCGCGCAGCGCATAGTACATCTTGCCGTCGACGCGGATGATCGGCGTTTCGCTGTTGACCGCGTATTCCAGATCCGTCCCCTTGAGGAGACCGATGGTGGGTGGACCGTCGAAGTTGGCCTTGAACACGGGGCCGTCGTCGCCCTTGCGGGGAATGGCGGCGGTCTGAGGGATCGTATTGGCGATGACCGCCTCGCGCGCCTGAGGTGTACCGGCGACCGTGGACAGAACGACCCCGGCCGGGCTTTCCGGCGGGATCTGTTTGAAATCCGCGGGTAGGTCCGTGCTGGCGACAAAGGCCCAGGGCCCGTTAAGCCCCGGGGCCTGATACCAGCGCCCTGCCATCAACGCATAGTAGCGGTTGTCGTCGGTATCGACGAAAACATCGGCAGTGGTGTTCTTGGCTCGCAACAGCGCCGTACCATTGATCGGCACCAGATCCGGCTGACCCCGAAAGACAATCAGCTCGGTCGGCGTCTGGCTGACATAGATGTCCGGGATACCGGCCGCGAGTAGATCCACTGTCGGCTTGCTCGGATTGCCGTTCAGCAGATCCGCCTCTCCGCGCGCGGCGAGGCCACTGGCGACGCCGTCAATACCGGCCGGGGTGATATCGGCGTGCACCCAAGGCCCGGCGAGGGTGGGCGCGGTCACCCAGCCGTCGAGCAGATGAAGATAGTAGGGTTCATTTTCGCCGGTGGTCAGAATCACTGCACGGGTATTGAGAATCCGCTGAACCTTGGTATCCGAATCCGCCGCCGGCTTCAGCACAGGGCTGCCCTGGATCGGCACCAGCACCGCGGGTCGTTCGCTGACGATCACGCGTGGCACCGGATTCTGTACCGCGACCGCGCCGCCGGGATCGGCCTTGGCGATCCCCAACGAGGTCTCAAGCCGATCCAGCGGAATGATGCGGAGCTGACTTTCGAACTCCTTATCCACATCCGCGGCCAGGGCGTTCGCCAGTTCAGGGATCGTCGGGAAGTCCGCCTTGGTGATGGCGAAATCTTGGAGCACCACCATTCGCTGTTCGCGGTCCACCTGGGTGCGCGCTTCGGCTTGGATCACGCCGAAGGCGTCGTCCCCATCACCCGCGGACTTGACCGCGACCGCCATACGCAGTTCCAACTGGTTGTCCTTCCAGCTTTCGACCTGCGGCTGATAGACCAGAAGGGTACGGCCGATCGCCTGGACCTTGCGGGGCCAAGGGTCTGGAGCCAGGCGCGGTGAAGCGGCTGCGGCTGCCGGCGCTGATCCCTGTTCCTGCGCCGACGGGCCCGCCGGATTGTCGCCTGCCGGGCCGCCGAGGCTGGGTGGAGCAACCACCAGCTACTGACCCACTCGAATCTGGTTCGACGACAAGGCATTCTGCTGGTCGATTTGAGCCAGCGACATACCGAAGCGGGCCGCGATGGCGCCGAGCGCATCGCCGCTGACCACCGTGTAGACACCACTTGCAGGATCGAAACCGCCGCGTGCATGGGCACGCGGACCGTCGGCGGCGGCGAGTGCATTGCCGACATGCAGCGTGGTTAGTACGAGAAGACACAAGACCCTCGTCTTCATGAGGCAAGACTCCCGATAAGCGGTGGTTGGGCGCAATGTCGTGCGGGCAGCACGGATTCGAGCGTCGGCCCCCGCCGCACGCTGATGCATGAAGATAGCCGGTCGTCGCCGTCGGGGGCGAATTTCACGCTTTGTAGGCCGCAGGCAATCGCTGCAAACCGACTTAGAGACGGCTCCTGCATCATCGCAAGCGCTTCGTTAGGGTATGTAGCCAGGGGCATTTGGACCGAGGTTAGGCTCGTTCCTGATGGCCGCCTCATAGAGATCCGCCTCCAGGTCGGGTGTACCACCGTCATTGCTCCCGCCATCCCCCAGGTCTTCGACCTGCGCCGCTTCGCCGGCGACCGGCCGGCCGGTTTCGGCGTTGATCTCTTCGATGACCACCTGATCACCGCAACCCGCCAGCCAAAGCAACGACGTTAGGAGGGACAGGCGGGTCGATCGTAGACTTGCTCGCGTCATCTTCCACTTCATTATCAAGCTCCAGCGAGGCGCCGTATCGAGATTTATCTGCCGGCCTAAATGCAGGCCGCGAACTACCCAAGAGACGCCATTTTATCGGCTCCGACGGATACTCCAAGCTTTTTTGGGACGCCATGCATCCCCTTGCCCATTTTCGTCAAATCATCCCGCCGGCGCAGGGGTCAAAGCGTCGGCTTTCATGTGATATTTGAGATTTGGAGTCCCTAGGAGGCTGTCCGACTTAGCCCGCCAGGAGGCGATATCGACCGAAAGTCGGTCAATAATTGGCCAAGAGCAGCGCGCTACGCTGAATTTGACGATTTCGTGCGATTCGAAATCGTCAAAATTCTGGTAGACGCGCATCGAGACCCTAAGTCGGACAGCCTCCTAGGCGACGCCGACCGTCCGAACCCGGCCCTGTCGCGGAAGTGAATGAAATCAATAGCTTCCAGGAGAACACCCCGAACGCCGCAACGAAAGGCCGGACCACGACTGGCGAACTGCGCGTTGGCTCTCGCTGCCGCTCTTCTTGGCGCCGATGGCCGAAAAGCCGCGCCGGGGCGGGCGACCAGTATTGTCGCTATCTGGTTGCGGGCCGAGCACTGGTTAGCGCAGAATCTGTCGTCGGCTATGATTTGGTTGGTATGACCCCGGTCGACCGACTCCGCAAGGCCGCAATCACACAACAACAGGTGACCCAGCCATGAACGACATCATCACTGCCCGATACGATTCATCGACCAGCGTATCCAATGCCGTCGACGATCTGGTTTCGACCGGTATTCCAAATGAAGAGATTCGCGTCGACAAGGCAAAACACCAGGTGCAGGTCATGATCGCCGACACAACCCATGCGGAGATTACCGAGATCCTGCAGCGGCACCAGCCGTTGGAGCTCAAGACCGACAAGGCTGGTGACTAGCGCCCGACTGAGGTGGAGATCCGGAGCCCGGGTGAAGCACCGCAGAATCCGGGGTCCCACTCTCAACCGGACGGAGCACCCCTTGCAGGCAACGGCGTTTAGGACAGGTTCTCAAGGCAACCGACCGGGTTAGTCGATGCCCGGTTCGCTGCTGTACTGGCGATTCCGTGGCCCCTGCTGTGGACTCGCGCTTATGGCGGTCACTGCTGTCGCGGAGGGGCGCGAGGTCCCACCAACCGATACCGACCGGGGTACGCGGGTTGGCGGTCCAGCGATCGCCGCCCCCTCCGATGCTTACATCGGCTGGCGCATGCTCCGAATGCGCGGGCTGCGAGATACGATCCGATCACCCGACGTCACGCGCAACATCGACGGCACTCCAATCGCCCGGCCTGCGCGCTGGCTCGACAGCGACAGTGAATTGGGCGATCACGGCATTACGCTCGACATCGACGCCGCACTCTATGATCAGTGGGCCAGCGAGACCACGACCGGCGACGACAACCTGGGCACTTTCGCCTGGCAGGCCAGCGGCAATTGGCCGCTGCTGCGGCATGACCGCTGGGGCAGCGGTTCGGTCGGCTGGACCTTCCTCGGTAGCCAGGGTCTCAACTACGAGACCGACGACGAGACCCTGAGCAGCAATGTCGGATCGATCTCGGGGCTCAACGCTAACCTGGTGCCGAATGCCGTCGCGGTGGATGAAGTGTTCTGGCGGCACCTGTCCACGGACCGCCGTTGGACCCTCCTGGCGGGGCGAATCGATCAGTCCGCTTACTTCGACGCCAACAGGGTCGCCAACGACGGCTACAGCCAGTTCATTGCGTTCGCCTTCGAAAACAATCCGTCTATTCCCTGGTCGACCTATGGCGACTTCGGTGGTCTGTTGCGCTTCGATCCGGGTCCGGACCTCTATTTGATGGCGTCCGTCGCGGCCGCCGGCAATGATCAGCCGCGCGTAGCCTGGTCATCTGGCGGCCGCAGCGCTTGGAACCAGATGATTGAGATCGGCATCACCCGACGCCTGCCGGGCCTCGGCCGCGGCCATTATCGCCTGACGCCTTGGCACAACAAGACTGGCGGCGCGGGAGGATTCGGCGTTGCGTTCAATCTCGATCAGGAACTCGGCAATCTGCAACGCCGCAGACTGGCCGCCTGCGGGCAGCCAATCGGCTTCTTTCGTGCCGGCATCGGCGATCCGGATGTGACCCCAGTGGAACGCTTCATCTCGGGCGGCCTTTCGGTGGCTAACCCGTTCGGCCGCTCCGGCGACCAGATAGCCGTCGGCGTCGGATGGTCACGACCGAGCCCGAGTGCCGGCGAACGCAGCGAGACACTGGTCGAAGCCTACTACCGCATCGCCCTGACAGATTCACTCGCGCTGACCCCGGACCTGCAACTAATTATCGATCCGGCCAACAACGAGGGCACCAGTGAGGTCGTTGTGTTGGGTGTGCGACTTCAGCTTCAGCTCTAGCGGGCTTCAGCTCTGGCGGGACAGCCAATTTCGGCGCAGCGGTCCGAGGGATGTCGGCCTAATTCTCCGGATTCATGCCGGGGTCATTGGCAGTCTCTCTTGCACTTCAGTTGATCGTTCGCGCAACTCTGCAGACAGACTGAAACGGGCACATCAGGCATACCGAAATGCCGGTCATGCGCTCGTGCTGATGTGTCCTCACATTCCGAGCGGCAGTCACCGTAGACGCCTTCGCACTGGGCAACACAGGACGCGTTTGTCGCGAGCGTCGACGGATTGTCCAAGTTCACGCCACCAGGCAACGTTTGGGCAAACAGCGGCACCGATGCCGCCAGAAGGATGATTCTCAGAGCCGTTGACTGCATACTGTCACCATCCGGAATGATTAACTTCTGAATGGACCGAGTCCGGGAAGATCGAACCCGTTTCTGCAGAATCACGCCGAAACCAGGCACCGGTCGGCAGCGGGCTGAGGATTACCGGCCGAGGGGAGTTTGACGCGGACCGAGCAACCCACCTGCAACCCCCGGAGCGGAGGTTACAGGCCCGACGACGAGTGCCGCCGAGAAGGAGTACGACCCAGTTACTGTCGGACGTCGCCAGGCCCAATGGCCACCCGGATCGTCCAATGGCAACCGGGAGCTTGGTGCTTAATGCGGCGATTTGATCTGGGCCGCGTCGCCCTCGTCGATGGGGTTCATATCGCCGGATAACTCCCCGCCTTGCTGCTTGAGCATCTCAGCGGTCTTTGCCTGTTCGGCCGCGTTCGGGGTCGGTGCCGTGATTTGCGCGGAATCCCCAACGTTCATCGGCTCGTCACCAGAGACCATTGGGGTCGCAGGCTGCTCAGATAGTGCGACTCCGGAAATCGCAAGTGCTACGGCAGCAACCGAGGTCGCGATGATTTGCTTGGTTTTCATGGTTCTTCCTCTCCAGATAATTCGAAAGTATCGATTGCAGTTCGCCGGTCGCACCACTGAAACGTTCCATAGAAGGATCAAGTCAATTGTGATGAGTACTGGGGTCACCGCCCCCCAATCATACTGCACCCGAAACCGGTTTGCCGCTTCTCTGATGCGCCCGAGCCGCTGGTGTCCGGTGACGAAGGGGTGTTCAATTGGATAACCCGACCGTGCGATGAAGCCCTGGTCCGGCAAAAAAAGGGCATATTCACCACGCAACGCACATCCTGATACATGAGCCACATCGACGCGCAATCCGAACACCAACCGAGGCGCCGAGTACGTGGCTGGTTGATGAACATGCTCCTGATCCTGCTCATCTTTTTGGGCGTACAATGGTTCAAGGCACGTCCGTTGGCCAGCGGCAGCGCACCGGACCTGATAGCCGAGACGACCACCGCGCAGCATTTCGAGCTCGCGCGGTGGCGCGGGCAACCCGTGCTGGTACATTTTTGGGCGGTCTGGTGCCCGGTATGCGAACTTGAGGAACACAGCATCGACGCGCTGAGCGAGGACTATCGCGTTATGACCATTGCGATGCAGTCGGGCAGCGACGCGGACATCAACGCCTACCAACAGCAGCAAGACGTATCCTTCCCGGTCATCGCCGATCCCTATGGCGAAATCGCAACCCAATGGGGCGTCCGCGGTGTGCCCGCGAGCTTCGTCATCGATGCTAATGGCATGATCCGCTTCGCGAGCGTCGGATACAGCACCAGTGTTGGCCTGCGGGGCAGACTCTGGGCTGCGGATCACATCGAGTGATGCGGCCGGGCATCGCCGCTGGGTTCGGCGTCTGGGGCTCGTCGACTGACCGAGTGTCTCTCAAGTCTGAGTCTGGAATATTGAGATTGCTTCGCGGACGCTGGCGGATATAATCGTCACATATTAGAAAACATCGATATAGGAGCAAACTTAAAGATGCCGACTTACGATTATCGCTGCGAGACCAATGGTCAGGTCGTCGAGGTGAATCATCGGATGAGCGAGACGTTATCCACTTGGGGCGAGCTGTGCGACCGCGCCAACCTAACACGGGGTGAGACCCCGGCCGCCGCACCGGTGCGGCGCATGGCGACAGGTGGCAATCTGGTTTCAAGCTCGAATCTCGGCAGTGGCAATGCGCCTGCCTGCGGCACCGGAGCCTGTTGCCCCAGCGGTGCCTGCGGCCTCAACTGAGCCGCCACCCTTGGCATACTGACGAAGCCCCGCATGGGGGCGTCGTCAGTCAAGCTCACCGTAACGTGCGCCCAAGGCCAGAATGACCGTCAATGGAGAGCCGTCGCGCACTAGACCAAGCGCAACCTGATCGCCGACCTGATGGCCCTCAAGTTGCTCGATCAGGTCGGCCATCTCGGTAACCGGCAGGCCATCGACGCTCTGTATGACGTCGCCCGTAATGATGTCGCCCGACGCGTCAATACGGGTACTGACGAGCCCAGCCCGATCGGCCGGCGAATCGCCCTCGACACGCAGGACCAATACCCCTTCGATTCCCAGGTCGGCCAGAATTGGCCGACTGATGTCGTCGTCGCCATAAATGCCGATGCGCGGACGTACGTAGCGACCCGAGGCGATTAATTGCGGCACGATCCGATTCACGGTGTCCACCGGAACGGCGAAACCGATACCGCTGAAGCTTCCGGAGGGACTGAAGATCGCAGTATTGACGCCTATCAGCCGGCCCGCACTGTCCAGGAGTGGCCCACCGGAGTTGCCCGGATTGATCGCTGCGTCGGTTTGAATCAGGCGTCGGATCTCGCCATGTTCTTCCGAGAAGATGGTCCGATCCAGTGCCGAGACAACGCCGGTGGTGAGACTATAGTCGAAACCGAACGGGTTTCCGATGGCGAACACCTTTTGGCCCACCCTTAGGTCGGCGCTGCTGCCGATGGCCACGGGATCGATGCGTGCCAGCGACACGCCGATACGTAACACGGCCAAGTCATGCTCCGGACTAGCGCCGACGAACTGGGCGTTGTATGCGCGTCCGTCGGACAACCGGACACGCGCGGTCCGGGCATTCTCGATGACGTGATAGTTGGTCACAATGTGACCTTTGGCGTCCCAGACCAACCCGGTGCCGGTGCCGCGGCGTACTTCGGTGATGTTGCGCGTCCAGGGACTCAATGGTTGCGCCGTGGTGCTGATGTACACAACCGACGGGCTCGCCGCTTCGAAGATTTCGATGGTGGCGCGCTCGTCGCTGGCGATGTCGCCACGCGCGGTCACCGACCTTGGCTCGACATTGCGATTCACCAAGATCAGCTCAAGCCAGGGCTTGACGGCCAGCGAGACGATGAACAGGATAGCGGCCCAGAACAGCAATCGAGGCAGTTTGGAACCATGCATGGTGGGGTCGGCGATCTCCTCGTCTGCGACGGATGGCCGGTCAGTCAGCGATGGTTCGCCCATGCTGTGGCCAAGCCCCCATCGCTCGACCCTTGGCTCGACTCCGAGCGCCAGCTGGGGCTGACGCAATTGCCGTTTCGCAACGACTTTGTCACGGGCCAATCATATACTGCGCGAGCCGAACTTGGGGAGCAGACGAGAAATCGCGGCTGGCCGCACCAATGTACATGGCAGAACCACAAGGAGGATGGCACATCGAAAAATCCGACTCATACGTGCTTCGCCGTCAGCCTCTTTCCGATAACGATCAATCTACGGAGACGTAATAATGACTATCACGAAGAACATGGGCAAACAAGACCGCAATCTTCGCCTCGCCGCCGCCGGCCTATTGATCCTGGCCGGTATTTTCACGAACACCTTGTGGCTGACGCTGCTCGGACTGGTGCCGTTGGTGACGTCCGCGATGGGCTTCTGCCCAGCCTACCTGCCTTTCAACATCGACACTCATAAGGATGGCGAGGCCTAATCCGGGAGCCTCCGAAGCGACAATTCCTCCCGCGATCGGATCAGGGACGACCCGATCAAGACTTCGACACGAAACGCACCCAAAGTGACCACCGGCGCCGCCCTTATCCAGGCACGGTCACTGGAAAAGCACTACCCTGGCGTAATAGCTGTCGATGGGCTGAGCTTCGACGTATTGTCTGGCCGATGTTTCGGTCTGCTCGGACCCAACGGCGCTGGCAAGACCACGACGCTGGAGATGCTCGAGGGCATACAGACCCCGACTTCCGGCGAGGTCCTGTTCCGCGGCCGGCCCTTAGACCGCGGTTTTCGACAATCCATCGGCATACAGTTCCAGGCGACATCCCTGCAAGACTTCCAGACCGTCGAGGAGTCGCTGCACATGTTCGCAAGCCTGTACGAACGCACTGCCGATCGCGCCGAGCTTTTCCGTCTGTGCAACCTCGGGGAAATTCTGGATCGCGACACCCGCAAGCTCTCGGGAGGCCAACGCCAGCGTCTGCTGCTGGCCATCGCGTTGGTCAATGATCCGGACCTCGTGTTTCTTGACGAACCCACCACCGGGCTCGACCCCCAAGCGCGCCGCAACTTCTGGGCACTGATCGAGACCGTGCGCGCCCGCGGTAAAACCGTCGTCCTGACCACTCATTACATGGAAGAGGCGGAACGCTTGTGCGACGAGATCGCGATCGTCGACCGCGGCCGCATCATTGCCCGCGGCGCGCCCCAGGCGCTGGTCCGGGAACATTTCTCCGCCGCCATTGTGCGCCTGCCCGCAGATGCCTGGCCCAACGCCGAACCCTTGCCTGATTACGCCGAGCGCCTTGACAACAGGATCGAACTGAACGTCGACGCGGTGCCGCCGGTACTGGAGTACCTGGAGGGCATCGGCGCCCAGCTGACGGCACTTCGGGTCGATACGCCGAGTCTCGAGGACCTGTTCCTCAAGCTCACGGGCCATAGCCTGAGGACCTGAACCATGTGGCGCCGCATTCTGGCCCTTTTGACCGCGCGTAACCGTGAATTTTATCGAGATAGCGCCGGTCTGGCCTGGAATATCCTGATGCCGGCGATGATGATCATCGCGTTTGCGTTCATTTTCAGCGACGAGTCCAAGGACCTGTTCAAGGTCGGCATCATACAGTCCCCAGCACAACCGACAGAGGATGCCGGTTTTCTCGCCACCAAGCACATCGACTTCATCCCTGTCACAGACCTGGATGCCGCCGTGACCAAGGTCCAGCGTCACCAGCTGGATCTGCTACTGGACCTGCGCGACAAACCGGCCTACTGGGTCAACCCGGACTCCACCAACGGCGATGTGCTCGAGCACCTGCTGCTCGGCACCTACGCCCTGCAGGATTCGGCCAATCCAGTCCCACCGCCGAGGCGCCGCGCAGCCGCCGGTGAGGCTCTCAGCTATGCCGACTGGGTGCTGCCCGGCGTGCTGGCCATGAATGTGATGTTTTCCAGTCTCTGGGGTGTGGGCTGGGTCGTCGTGCGTTATCGCAAAAACGGCGTCCTGCGCAGACTCAAGGCGACACCACTGCAGCCCATTGAATTCCTGACTGCTCAAGTGCTCTCGCGGCTGTTTGTCGTGCTCAGCACCAGCAGCCTGGTCTACCTCGGTGCGCTATTGATCCTGGACTTTCCGATGCGCGGCTCCTACGCCGCACTGGCTCTGGTCTACACCGCCGGCGCGCTGTGCATGATCAGCCTTGGGCTCATGGTCTCGGCACGGTTGCGCACGGAGGAGCTGGCCGACGGGCTGTTGAACCTGATGTCCTGGCCCATGCTGTTGTTGTCCGGTGTCTGGTTTTCGATGGAAGGGGTCAGCCCCGCGGCCCAAGCACTGTCGACGATCATGCCTCTGACTCACCTGGTCGACGCGGCCCGGGCCATCATGATCGACGGAGCAGGTGTGCTGGATATCCTGCCCCAACTCGCGCTGCTCCTGGCGCTGGGCGGGCTGCTACTTACGGTGGCGGCTCGACTCTTCCGCTGGGACTAGCCAAATTCGTCGAGAGCACCGTCGATGCACCTGCCGCTGCTGAACTTGCCGTGGATACTTGGCCTTGCATTGAGCGTCGCGTCGCCCGGCTTCGCAGACGGGGTACCCGCCGACCAGCAACGGCTCTGGAATGCCATCAAAGGCGGAGGGCACATCGTACTGATGCGTCATGCCGAAGCTCCCGGCACCGGCGACCCATCGAACTTCGAGATCGACGACTGCGGCACGCAGCGCAATTTGTCAGACCAGGGACGCCAGCAGGCCCGAGGGATCGGTGACCGGTTTCGGCGCAACGGCATCCATGCCGCCACTGTGTATTCCAGCCAATGGTGCCGTTGCCTTGAAACGGCGCGCCTACTCGGCCTTGGCCATGTCCGGCCACACGATTCGTTAAATTCCTTCTTTCGGGTGTACAGCGAAAAGGACCAACGGACCGCCGCGGCGTTGGAACTCATCCGTGCAGAGACTCTAGAGGCGCCGAATCGACCCCCGGTGTTGGTCACCCATCAGGTCAACATCACGGCGCTGACTGGACTGTTCCCCGCATCCGGAGAGATGCTGGTCATCAAACTCTCCGGCGACGGCATAGATACCGTCGGTCGTCTGCGATGAGTGTTCAGAACGCCCTATTCGCGCCGAAACCGCGATCGCAATAAGATTGTCCACATCGTCACCTCGACGCAAAACGATGCCCAGCGATCTGCAAACCAGCGTCGCGCGCCAACGCCTCGCGCTGTTCAACATGCTTGTCGAACCTATGGCCTTCCTCGCCAAGCGTTGCGCGACGGTGTGGCCTGATCGCGACGCAATCGAAGCCGTGCTGACGGACGCCCTGCTCACCGTTCGAGCAGCCGCGCGACGCTTTGGCTCGTGGACGACCCCTTCCGCTACAGGATACTCGGTTATGATGCCCTGGCCGACCCGGATATCTGTCTCGCCTATCCGCACCGCGATTACGCCCCCGACGCCGAGATCCCCTGCCAGCTGATTGGGCAGATCCTGGATGGCTTTCATCGCCTGCGCTATGCCGATGACATCATCTATCTTCGATCAGGCTCGCTCAATGTGTTCAACGGCCTGATTAGCCTGAACTTCTCTTGTGACGGCTCCCACTATCTGCCCTTCGGTGAGTTTCTCGACCCCGAATCACCGATCTGGAAGAGTATCGGCTAGGGAAACGGCATGGACCCCCCCACCCGACAACGGCATCAAAGTGTGCCAGATCGGATATCGGGGGTTCAAACCAACCCGCATTTCCCAGTATTGCGCCTTGTCATTGGCGACCGCGCTTCCGTTCGCCGATCATCATCGGTATGAACAGACATCAACAAATCCAATCGCGACAGGTGCCAACGCGCGCGCTCGTCGCGGCACCTGTGCTCGGCCTTTTGCTAACCCTAGGCGGCTGCGGCGGTTCGGCGCAAGACCTGCAAGAGCAAGGCTTGGAGTTGCTGCAGATCGCCGAGCTCGGCGACAATTCCGCTCTTGGCGCCCTGCTCGCGCGCAACGTCGACACAAACTACCGGGACAGCTGTGACTGGACACCATTGATGAAGGCCGCCATAAACGGCCACACCGGATCCGTCCGCAGACTGCTCGTCGCCGGTGCCACCGTCGACGCCACGGACAAGGGCGGATACACCAGCCTGATGTTGGCCGCCTCCAACAACCGTGCGGACATCGTCGCGATGCTCCTCGACCGCAGCGCGATGATCGACGCGCGCGAGGCAACTCAGGGGTTCACGGCGCTGATCTGGGCAGCCCAGCGGGGACACCAGGAAACGGTGGAACTGCTCCTTGCCAGAGGTGCCGATAGGACCCTCCCCGATTTCGACGGCAAGACCGCCGCAGAGCGCGCTGCCGAGCAGGGTCATGGCGACCTGCAAAGGCTTCTTCTCGCGGAAGACGGTCCTGTGGCCACTCACACCGCGGAAACCCGCTGACTATCGACACCGCAGGGTCACCGCTGGCGCGCGCGACCACCGCCGCGGAAGAGATCGCGGACGCCTTGCTCAACGCCGCGACGAGTCGCTCGGTCCGACGGCTCGCTACCCTTGCCTACCATGACCCCGACCCAAACTACCCCCCCAACAGTCTTGGCTGGAGATACTCCATGAGTAGGCGAGAAAGAATTGAGCAGACGCTGAGTGGCGCACTCGGCCCAATGCATATCGAGATCAGCGACGAGAGTCACATGCACAGCGTGCCGGAAGGCGCGGAATCGCATTTCAAGGTACTGGTCGTGAGCGATGCCTTCGACGGCGAAAAACTGCTGGGCCGCCACCGCCGGATCAATGCGTTACTGGGGAACGAGTTCGCCGGTGGGATGCACGCGCTGGCGATCCATGCCTGGACGCCACAGGAATGGTTCCAGAAGGGCGGCGGTGCTGCGCCCGCATCGCCGCAATGCATGGGTGGCTCCAAGACGACCGACTGAGAACCCCCGCGCGGGCCCATGCCCACAAGCATCCCGCGAGGAACGAAATTAATGGTCCGGCACCGATCCCTCGGCGCCGAACATCGCGTCGGGTGCTGACCCTCAGGCCCCCTGTGCGGCAAAGTAATCCTTGGTCACCCTGAAGACCACCGGACTGAGCAGCAACAACGCGATCAGATTCGGAAGCGCCATCATCGCGTTCAGTGTGTCCGCCACCAGCCAGACGAAATCCAATTCGATCACGGCGCCGACGGGGATCACCAACACCCAGACAACACGGAAAGGCACGATGGCCTTGACGCCGAATAAGTACTCGACGCAGCGCTCACCGTAGACACTCCAGCCAAGGATGGTAGTAAACGCGAACACGGCCAATCCGAGCGCGACCACATAGGCGCCCGCACCAGGCAGCTCACTGCCAAAGGCCAGTGCCGACAGGCTGGCGCCGTTCTCACCGGACGTCCATGCACCGGATACGACGATCACGAGACCGGTGATGCTGCAAATGATGATCGTATCGATGAAGGTGCCGAGCATCGCGATGGTGCCCTGACGCACCGGGTTGTCGGTCTCCGCCGCGGCGTGAGCGATGGGCGCGCTGCCTAAGCCAGCCTCGTTGGAGAAGATGCCGCGGGCCACGCCCATCTGAATCGCGATCATAACGGAAGCGCCAGCGAAGCCGCCGACACCCGCTGTTGGCGTGAAGGCCTCTTGCATGATGATCGCGATGGCACCAGGCACCTCACTCAGATTCAGACCGAGCACCACCAGGCCGGCCAGCAGATAGGCGATGGCCATGATCGGCACCAGCTTGCCGGCCACCTGCGCGATCCAGCGAATCCCACCAATCAGGACCAGCCCGACGAGCACGGCCATGACCACCCCAGTGATCCAGAATGAAACGCCGAACTGCGACTCGAGTGCGTCGGCCACCGAGTGGGCCTGGACCGTATTGCCGATGCCAAAACCGGCCATGGCACCGAAGATCGCAAACATCGTGGCCAGCCAGAGCCAGTTCTTACCCAGTCCGTTACGGATGTAGTACATCGGACCGCCGACGTGGTTGTTGTTTTCGTCGACCTCGCGGTATCGCACCGCGAGCACGGCTTCGGCGTATTTGGTCGCCATACCCACCAGCGCCGTCATCCACATCCAGAAGAGCGCACCAGGACCGCCGATGGCGATGGCCGTACCGACGCCGGCGATGTTACCGGTTCCGATGGTCGCCGACAGCGACGTCATCAGTGCATTGAACGGGGTGATGTCCCCTTGCCCTTGCTGCTGGCGGCCTTGCCACAGCATCCGGAAACCGTAGCCGAGCTTGCGCAGCGGCATGGCCTGCAACCCGGCGGAAAGATAGAGGCCGGTGCCGAGAATCAGCACCAGCATCGGCGGCCCCCAGACCAGACCGTTCACGTAACCAATAGCGTCAGAGACGGATTCCACGCTTGTTCCCCCCGAATGACATCACCGATGGATTGATCGAAGGGCGTTAATATACACGCCGGAGCACGGCATACTCACCCCACAATTGGGGCTTCGCGCCGCGGTCTTCAGTGTCTCTGGAGTCAAGCATCCCCGGCGATATGCGGGAGCGGAGGATTGCGCTTCGAATGCGCCCTCGACGACCAAGCGGTCGCATCCGGTCGGGTGCAGACGGGATTCACACCTGAATCAGATGCTTGCGTATTCGGTACAGCAGTGTGTCGCGGGTTAGGCCGAGCAGTCGCGCCGCACGACTCTTGTTGCCCGCGGCCATGGTCAACGCCTGGCGGATAGCCTCGATCTCCAATTGCTCCAGATCCACCCCCCTGGCGGGCAACCGGAACCCGATACCACCACCGGACGGCGCTTCCGCTCCGCGAATCTCCGCGGGCAGGTTGGACGGTGTTATGCCAATGCCCGGCAGCAGGATGACCAGCCGTTCGCATAGATTTCGAAGCTCCCGCAGATTGCCAGGCCAGCTGTATCGCTTGAGCAGGCGCAGGGCCGATGCCTTGAAGTGCGGCACATCGAGCCCGTGCTCGATCGCCGCCTGCTGCAAAAAGTGCTCCGCCAGCATCGGGA
>JBATTL010000026.1:0-4645 GCA_049670525.1 Thiohalocapsa sp.
GTACTGGGTCGTGATCTGGGCGATCGGGATGTCGAGGATGTCCAGATTCTGCCGCCGGATCAGGTACAGCAGCAGATCCAGCGGCCCCTCGAAGGCGTCGAGAAAAACCTCCAGAGCATCCGGCGGAATGTACAGATCCTGAGGCAGCGTAAGCAGCGGCGCCCCCTGAACAATGGCAAAGGGCATTTCCTGTTGGCACGGCGGCAGCTCAGTCGGAGCAGACGGTACTTCGATGCCTTGCATGGAGTGACGGCTTTAGCCTTGAGCCATTGACATGGCGAGGCGCACCTCCTCCATGGTTTCGCGAGCGACGTCGCGGGCGCGCTCGCAGCCCTCGTTGATGGCCGAGCGAACCACCTCCGGTTGGGCCTCCAGCTCGCGAGCCCGAGCCTGAATCGGCGCCAGTTCGGCGCGCACCGCATCGATGACGGGTTGTTTGCATTCGAGGCAGCCAATGCCCGCACTGCGGCAGCCCTGCTGAACCCACTCCTTGACGTCGTCGCCGGAATAGACCTCGTGAAACTGCCAGACGGGGCAAAGCGCGGGATCCCCAGGGTCGGTCCGGCGCACCCTGGCCGGATCGGTTGGCATGGTGCGCAGTTTTTGCTCGACCTGGTCGGGATCATCGCTCAATGAGATGGTATTGCCGTAGGACTTGGACATCTTCTGCCCATCCAACCCCGGCATCTTAGCGGCGCGCGTCAGCAATGAATGCGGCTCCGGCAGGATCACGCGGCCGCCTCCCTCCAGGTAGCCGAACAGGCGCTCGCGGTCACCCAAAGTGATATTGCCCTGGCTCTCGAGCAGCGCGCGCGCCACATCCAGGGCCTCCTGGTCGCCATGCTCCTGGTAGCCGCGCTTGAGCTTATCGAACATCTTGGCGTTCTTCTTACCCATCTTACGCTTGGCCTGCTCAGCCTTTTCCTCGAAGTCGGGCTCGCGACCATAGATGTGGTTGAACCGGCGCGCGATCTCACGGGTGATCTCGACATGCGCGACCTGATCCTCGCCCACCGGCACCTGACCGGCCTTGTAGATTAGAATGTCCGCGCTCTGTAACAACGGATAGCCGAGGAAGCCATAGGTCGCCAGGTCCTTCTCCTTCAGCTTCTCCTGCTGGTCCTTGTAGCTGGGCACGCGCTCCAGCCACCCCAGCGGGGTGATCATCGACAGCAAAAGATGCAACTCGGCGTGTTCAGGCACCCGCGACTGAATGAACATGGTCGCCGAACCAGCACTGACACCGGCGGCGAGCCAGTCCACGACCATATCGTAGCTGGCTTGGGGGATATTCGACGGATCATCGTAGTCGGTGGTCAGGGCATGCCAGTCGGCGACGAAAAACAAGCACTCGTACTCATGCTGAAGTTCGATCCAGTTCTTGAGTACGCCGTGATAGTGGCCCAGATGCAGCTTACCGGTGGGACGCATGCCGGAGAGCACTCGCGCGTGTTGAGCAGGTACGTTTGTCAACTTAGGTTCGCCTTGTGGAAGGTCGTTGGTGCGGAGAATCAAATCGGGAATCGGTCGCGGACCAGCGCGGAGGCGGGTATCAAATCCAGCACGGCGCCGACGACCGGCCGCAGCGCGGCACCCAAGAGCCCGGGCGGCTGTCCATTGGGAAGAAACAGGAGCGCCAGCAGTATCAGGATACCGTATGGCTCCAATCGCGAGAACCGAAGCGCGAGTTGCCTCGGCAGCAGGGCGTTCAGGATACGGCCGCCGTCCAGCGGCAGCAACGGAAACAGGTTCAACGCCATCAGGAACAGATTGATCAGTATGCCGACGACGCACATCTCGACAAAAATGTAGAGCACCGAGGCTGGAATCGGGACCACCAGAATGACCAACGCCATGACCTTGACCGACAACCCCCAGGCAAGTGCCATCAGCAGGTTCGCCGTGGGACCTGCCAAGGCCACGAGTGCCATGTCCCGACGCGGATCATGCAGCCGCCGCCAGTCCACCGGTACCGGCTTGGCCCATCCAAACAGAAACGGAACACCGACCAGGGATTTGGATATGACGAAAATGCCCAGGGGGACAAGGATGGTACCGACTGGATCGATGTGCTTTATCGGGTTGAAGGTGACCCGGCCAAGCATCCGGGCCGTGGGATCGCCACGTCTGTTTGCAACCCAACCATGGGCGGCTTCGTGCACCGTAATCGCGAACAGGACCGGGATGGCGACGACTAGGATCAATAGCAGAGTCTGGGGCAGGTCGTCCATTCAAATTAGGCTCAGATTGAAAACGGCATATGCCAGCATAGGCTCCGTGGCTCTCCCGCGGCGACGGTGGTCAAAGCTCAAACATCGAGACGTCACCCTTACCGGCGCGAGCGATGACCGGCGGCTCCTTGGTCATATCGACTACAGTGGTTGGCTCCGTGCCGCAATGACCACCATCGATGATCAGATCGACACAATGGCCGATGTTCTCGCGAATCTCGTAGGTGTCATCCAGCGGGTATTCGTCGCTCGGCAGAATCAATGTGGTGCTGAGAATGGGTTCGGCGAGTTCTGCCAGCAGATCGCGCACGATTGCCGTGTCGGGCACGCGGATACCAATGGCTCGGCGTTTCGGATGCAACAGACGGCGCGGCACCTGCTTCGTTGCCTGATAGATGAAGGTGTAAGGACCTGGCGTCAACGACTTGAGTTGGCGATATGCGCTGTTGTCGATACGCGCATAGGTGGCGATCTCGGAAAGGTCGCGGCACACGAGCGTGAAGTTATGCTTGTCGTCCACACGGCGAATTTTCCGGATACGATCGAGCGCTGCCTTCTCGCCGATGGCGCATCCGAGCGCATAGCACGAGTCGGTTGGATAAACAACAACACCGCCCGATCGAAAGACCGCCGCACTTCTTGCGATTAGGCGAGGCTGTGGATTATCAGGATGAATCTCGATCAAGTCTGACATGTCTGATCCGACGCTGGAGACGACTCTGGTTCAATCCCGGAACGGACCCGACACCGTGCGTCGTCGAATGCGAAACGGCCGCCGTTAAGGCTGCGCCTGTTTATGCAGCCGCTTTGGCCGCAGCGCGCCCGAATCGGGCCAGGGACCAGATCGGCGTGCATCCATCCGGCAACGCGGGCAAGCGCCCCAGTTCGATCCAAGGGTTGTCCGGGCCGTGATAGTCCGAGCCCGCTGAAGCCAGCAGACGATGCTCCGCGGCATGGCGCGCGAAGACGAAGTAATCATCGCGACTGTGACTGCCTGAAACCACCTCAACCCCACGTCCGCCGCACTCCCGGAACTCTCCAAGCAAACGCGCCATCTTGCTCCGGGTAAAGCCGTAGCGAGCGGGATGAGCGATCACGGCGTCGCCGCCAGCGGCTCGAATCCAACCAACCGCATCTTCCAATGTGGTCCATTCTCCTGGCACATGGCCGGGCTTCCCGTTGACGAGAAAGCGCTTGAAGACGCTTCTCAGGTCACGCGCCGCTCCACGTTCCACCAGGAATCGGGCAAAGTGCGTCCGCCCGATCAGGCCGCCTTTCGTGTGGGCGCGGGCGCCCGCGAGCGCACCGTCAAAACCCGCTTTGGCCAGTCGCCGCGCAATCTCCTCTGCACGCCAGTCACGGTAGGTCTGTAGCCCGCGCAGACCGACTGCAAGGGACTCACAGGAGGCGTCCAAATCGAGACCGACGATATGTATGGTTCGCCCACCCCAGGTGACGGATATCTCGGCGCCGGGGATCAGTGTCATACCGATGGATTCGGCCGCACGAACCGCCTCGCGAATACCGGCAACGCTGTCATGATCCGTTAGCGCCATAACCTCGATGCCGGCCGCGCCAGCTCGCTCGACCAAAGCAGTGGGCGATAGCGTTCCGTCGGAGGAGGTCGAGTGGGTATGCAGATCAGGAGTCTTCAACATCACGGCATTCTAACCGATCGGCCGGCTGACTGACGGCTGCTCTGCGGCATACGGCTACACCCGACCCGACGGGGCTGCTAAACTTCGCGAGCTATGGTTCCAGTTCCCGACCCAGTCTATATTCGCGACGAGATAGCCCGTCTCGCGGAGATCTTGTCCGAGGCAGGTAACGATTCGCGGGATGCCGAATCCGCCGAGCCACTGCGTTTGACCGATGCGCTATCGGATGTACTCGACGCCTTGCAGCGACGAGAACGCTCGCAGAACGAGCACGACGCCGACGCGGGGATCATGACATCGGAACCATCGCTTGGGGACCTGGGCGACCACGCTGTTAGCCTGCTTTCGCAGCTTTCCCGAATGGCCCGTCGCATGCATCTGGAGGATGAGGCTGATGCGCTCGAAGCATTGATGCTCCCGCTGGCCTGCTGTGTCGCGCGAGCCGGTGGGGAACTCACCCAAATAGCGCCCGTGGTCAATGCGGCGGCCGCACTCGCGAGCAGATTCCGCGAGCCCGAGGAGGTCACAGGCCTATTTCGGATGACCGACGACGTCTTCCACGGCGTGTCGCCGCGGGTATCGGACGCGCCGCCCGGCAGCGAGGACGCCCGCGCGTGGCGGGTATTGATTATCAACCGGGCGATCATGGCAACACGCACGCACAAACCGGCGTTTATGGAGGATGCCTTCGACACCCTGGTCGAGTATGCATTCGATGACGCCGCCGCATTCTTTCGCGAGGGCATGGAGCAAATG
>JBATTL010000027.1:0-1675 GCA_049670525.1 Thiohalocapsa sp.
GACGATCACCGACCAGAAGTCCTTCACCGGGATGTTCGGCGGTAGGTGCAGCTTGTAGGTCTTGGCACCCTCGAAGCGGTTGCGGTTTGCGTCCAGAGCGGTCCAAGGGTACTGCGAACCCTTGCCGACCATCGTCTCTTCCATCGCAGGGGTCACTCCCGTGGCGAAGTAGTAGAAGAAGGCCGCGCCATCGAGGTTGGCGACCCCTGGCGACACTTCGAACTTGTAGCCGCCGAAGAAGGGCAGACGCCAGGTGCTATCCGGATAGAAGAAGGCATCCGCTTCTCGGATCTTTAAGGCGATCGTGCGCGCGGTCACCGCACCGATGTTGGCGGCGTCGACCAAGATCTTCTTCATCCTCTCGTCGGGGTTGAAGGGCTTGCCCTTCTCGATGCCGATCGAGGCGAACAGACCGAGTGTCGTCGGATCTGAACCCAACGATGGGGATCGCCAGCATTTAGGCCTGCAGCGCGCGCGAGCGGTCCAGGTTGTCGTAGATCTTCTCGACAGTGTCGGGGTCCGGAAAGCCATCGTTCAGGTGCAGCGTGCCGATCGAGGTCTCGAGCCGATCCGGCGTGGCAATGCCCGGCGCGATCGCGGTCGTCATCTTGTACCGGGTGGCTCGGGTGGCGGCCGGAGAACTCATTGGAGCATTGGCGGCGATGATCAAGTTCTGACCGATGTCGATCCGGTCCGAGGCGAGCTTGTTCTCGGCCTTGAGCTCGGTCACAGTGATGCCGAAGCACCCAGCGATCCCGGCCAAATCGTCACCGCGGACCACAACATAGGTCGCCGTGGCGGCGTCGTAATCCCCCTCCGCGTACTTGAGCGGCCCGCGGTCCTCAGCCCAGACGCCTCCGAGGGCAAGACAGGCAATCAATGCCCAGGTCATGATGATTGGTTGTTTCATCATGCGATTCTCCGACGATGCGACCAAAGAGCCCGCGCACTTGTCCCGTGGTCCGGCCGAGACCAGCTGGCGGCGACGCGTTGTATATTGTACAGACAGAGCAACCGGCTCATCTTGCAGTTCCGGCCACGCAACCGCGTAATCGACATGCCGCTGGAGGTGACGGTAAAGACCTAATAGCGAACCCCAATCAGTTGGATGTCCCCAATTGCCGCATAATTCGAGGACATCTCACGACGGTCTCCGGGCATCGGCCTCGCTCGTCGCCCCGCCGCGGTCACGCCCGCGGTTTGTTCTTCGCTTCCGGGGCGGCGACCGTGGTGCCGAACCGACGGGCGATCTCATACAGATCATCGCCTGCCGCGATGGTATAGATACCGGTCTGCGGGTTGAAGTAACCGGTCGCATGCTGCGGTGGGATAGAGAACACGCTGCCAATCGTGATCTCGTCAGCCTTTTTTTCGAGATGTTCGGTACTCATTGGGATTTAGCTCGGGCGTGGAGGGCTCGAATTCAGCAGATGGGACAGCCTCTCCGTCTTGCATTGTCGGCCATCAGTGCGCCGAACCGATCTACATTCAGCGGTGAGATTAAGCGTCGAAACAGAAACCTCCATTTCCCTCGGACTCAGCGCGCCGCCCCTGCTGACCAGGAGTAAGGCAGGAGACGTGCGAATCGGACCGATCAAGGCGCTTCCGACCGTCTTGTCCGAGTTGGGAGTTCCGCCACAGCGCGCGTTCAGGAACTCCGGCGTCGACCCCGGAC
>JBATTL010000028.1:0-11858 GCA_049670525.1 Thiohalocapsa sp.
CAGGATGCCGCGCACTTGCTCGAGCGCCGCGGCGTCGAACACCCGTCCGCTGTAGCGTTTGTTGGTCGGTGTCGCTTCCATGCGCGAGGTTGTACCCGATCCGTTCCCTCGTGTCCCGCAGAAATCAGTTGTGGGGTCATCAGCCTGCCTTATCGGCTGATGGCTCCCCTATCGTTGATCTTCACGGATAAGACGTCGATGGCCACGCACGGTTGCCGGAACCACACGAACAACCGAACTCAGCGCGCAGAAATGCCGATCGGAGCTGATGTCCGTTGAGTCAACGGACCACGAATAGGAGCACGGCGAGGAAGTGGCAAACGCTCCCGGCCAGCACCCAAAGGTGCCATACCGGATGCATGTATTTCACGCGCTGGAGCAGATAGAAGATCGTCCCGACCGAATAGGACAGACCACCCGCGATCAGCAGCCGCAGCCCCGCCGGCGCGAGGTTGTCCACCAATGGGCCGATCGAGGTCACCACCATCCAACCCATACCGAGGAAGATCACGGCTGAGAGCCAGCGTGGCCGATAGGCCCAGAACGCCTCGAGCGCAATTCCGACAACGGCCAAGCCCCAGACCACGCCGAGCAGCAACAGGCCGTTCACCCCCCGCAGGGTTACGAGGCAAAAGGGCGTATAGGTCCCGGCGATCAGCAGATAGATGCCGCAGTGATCAAGGACCTTGAAGACATGCTTGGCCCCGGCATTGGGCACACTGTGATAGAGGGTAGACGCGGTATAGGCGAGTATCAGGGCGACGCCGAACACGATGGCGCTGGCCAGTTTGAACCCGTCGTTCGCGGACACGGCGTCTACGACCAACAACACAAGTGCCGCAACGGCTAATCCAATGCCGACGCCGTGGATGACGCTGCTCGCGATTTCCTCGCCCAGCGTATAGGCCCGTCTCTCGCGGACCCTCGCCGGGGCGGACCTGTGGGAACCCACGATCAATGCTCCTTTTCGCCTATTTCGTCCAACCCGAACGCTGTCAGAGCCGCCGGGATCCGACTCGAACCCCGCCTGTCCGCCGCACTGCGCAGCCCCGAATCCGAGAGCTATTGTCCGCGAATCGCCCGATCCATGCGGGCTTTCGCGTCGGCCCAGCCTTCCGCGCCGACGCCCTGCTCAACCATGAGTTCCATCAACCCATAGGCGATCGGGCGATGCGGTGCGGCAAGATCGCGCAGTTTGGTCAGTTTGAACAGGCAGCCGGCGGATTCGTATTCCAGCGTATTGACCAAAGCATAGAGGGTGAGCGCCGTAGCCGACTCCGGTGCTTGTTCGATGGCCGCGAGGGCTTGCTGCAGAACGTCGGCGTTGGCCATGGTGGACCCCTCCCTCGGGGGTCGAAGATGTGCGCGACGGCGGTCGCGTGCGGGCCGCAAAACGCATTGAATTGCGATCAAATGACGCCCGTCATTCCGGGCAACCGTCGGAATACCGACCGCGCCGTTTCGTCGTCACAAGCGTGTCGACGACCGTCACTCTCCAGCGACGGTCATCTTGTCGATCAGCCAGGAGCCGGTCGTGGTGCTGCCGGGGAAATCGCAGTCGTTGCCGATGGCGATCAGACCCTTGTACATATCGAGCATGTTCCCGGCCACGGTAATCTCTTCAACGGGGTATTGGATCTCGCCGTTCTCGACCCAAAAGCCGCTGGCGCCGCGGGAATAATCGCCGGTGACGCTGTTGACACCCTGCCCCATCAGCTCGGTTACGTAGAGCCCGGTGCCAAGTTCCCGCAGCATGCCGGCGCGATCGAGTTCGCCCATACTCACCACCAAGTTTCGCGCACCGCCAGCGTTACCGGTGGTCTCCAGACCCAGCTTGCAGGCCGAATAGTGATCGAGCAGGTAGCTCTTCAGCACACCGTCGGTCACAAGGTCCTTCGGCCGGGTAGCGACGCCGTCGCCGTCGAAGGGCGCACTGGACAACCCTCGCAAGCGATGTGGTTCCTCGTGGACACGCACAAACGCCGGAAAGATCTGCTCGTCGAGTTTGTCCAGCAGGAAGCTCGTCTTCCGATAAAGACTGGCACCATTAATCGCACCGGTCAGGCTGCGCAGCAGACCGGCGGAAAGCTCGGCGCCGAATAGCACCGGCACCTCACGGGTCGACAGCCGTCGACCGCCGAGTCGAGCGACGGTGCGCTCGGCGGCACGCAGGCCAACGGCGGTCGGATCGTCCATGTCCTCCGGCGCGCGCGCGGTGGTCCACCAATAGTCGCGCTGCATGGAGTCTCCTTCCTTGCCCACAACGGCGCAATTGAGCCCGTGGCGCGTGCTGGGATAGCCGCCGATGAAACCGTGACTGTTGCCGTAGAGCGAGAGCCCGGAGTGGCTGCTGACGCTCGCTCCCTCTGAGTTGACGATACGCGGGTCGGCGCCGCGAGCCGCGTCCTCGCAGACAACGGCCATCCGTACCGCGTCGTCGACACCGATGGACCAGGGATGATTGAGGTCCAGATCCGGCACGTCGCGCGCCATCAGTTCGGCCGGTGCCAGACCAGAACAGGGATCTTCCTGGGTGTGCGTGGCGATGCTGCAGGCCTGGCCGACCGCGTCGCGGATGGCGGCCATACTGAGATCCGACGTGCTCGCGGAGCCCTTGCGTCGGCCGAAATAGACCGTAACCGAAAGACCGTGGTCGCGGGTGTGCTCCACCGTCTCCACCTCGCCCAAACGCACGGCGACCTCAAGACCGGTGCTGTTGCTGACCGCTGCCTCCGCGGCACTGGCCCCCTGGCGTTTCGCCTCGGTCAGCAGGTCGTCAATGTTCTGTTGGAGTCGTGCGAGTTGCTGGGCGGGGTCCGTGATGGCGTGGTTTGCCATGAGCTTGCCTGTTCTTGTCTGGGTTTTTTGGGGAAGGCGATACATGACGCTCTTTGCGCCGGAATCCCGGGGCGTTGGCCCTCGGGGCATTGGTCCGCCGTACTCGAAAGCGATTCGCGATCCGTGACGAGGCTGAAGCCCCGCGCTCCTGGCGGTTAGGCGCTGGTGCCACCGACGGTGAGACCGTCGATGCGCAATGTCGGCTGGCCAACCCCGACCGGCACACTCTGGCCCTCTTTGCCGCAAGTGCCGACGCCCTCATCGAGCGTCAGGTCATTGCCGATCATACTGACACGCGTCAGCACATCCGGGCCATTCCCGATCAGCGTCGCGCCCTTCACGGGGCGGCCCACCTTGCCATTCTCGATCAGGTAAGCCTCGCTGGCGGAGAAGGTGAACTTGCCGGACGTGATATCCACCTGGCCGCCGCCGAAATTGACCGCGTAAAGGCCTTTGTCTACCGACGCAATGATCTCCCGTGGGTCGCGGTCGCCACCCAGCATGTAGGTGTTGGTCATGCGCGGCATCGGAAGATGTGCGTAGGACTCACGCCGGCCGTTGCCGGTCGCGGCCATGCCCGTTAGGCGCGCATTCAGCCGGTCGTGCATGTAGCCCTTCAGAATGCCGTCCTCAATGAGCGTCGTGCACTGGGTCGTCGTGCCCTCATCGTCGACATTCAGCGATCCGCGTCTGCCGGGAAGCGTGCCGTCGTCCACCACGGTGACGCCCTTGGCCGCGACACGTTCGCCGATGCGACCGGCGAAAGCCGATGTTCCTTTGCGATTGAAATCGCCTTCGAGCCCGTGGCCGATGGCCTCATGCAACAGGACACCGGGCCACCCCGGGCCGAGCACGACGGTCATGCTGCCCGCGGGCGCGTCGCGGGCTTCGAGGCTGACCAAAGCCTGTCGCACGGCCTCGCGGGCGAAACCCATGGCGCGATCTTGATCAAGAAAATAGGCCAAACTCTGGCGGGCGCCACCGCCGCTGTGACCCTGCTCGCGGCGACCGTCCTCCTCGACCACGACATTGACATTGAGACGGATCAGCGGACGGACGTCAGCGCTCATGCGTCCGTCATCCGCGATCACCAAGACGGTATCCTGGACAGCGACCATGCTGGTGATGACCTGGCTCACGCGCGGATCGGCGCGGCGCGCCTCGGCATCGACCCGGTGCAATAGCTCGACTTTGGCCGCATCATCCATTGTCTCGATGGGGTTCAACGGCTCGTAGAGACGCCTGGCGACTGGAACGTTGCCGATCTTTACCCGCCCCTCGTGACCGCCACCGGCGATCGCGCGCGCGGCGGATGCGGCCTGCTCCAGGGCCGGAAAATGTAGTTCGTCTGAGTAAGCAAAGCCGGTCTTTTCACCGGCCATGGCGCGCACCCCGGCACCCTGGTCGATATGGAAGCTACCGTCCTTGATGATGCCGTCTTCCAGCACCCAGGACTGCAGCCGGCTTGATTGGAAGTAGATGTCCGCTGCGTCGATCGCCGGGCTGCTCAATGCACCGATCAATCGATCAAGATCGGTATCACCGAGACCAACCGGGGCGAGGATACTGCTGCGTGCGATAGCTATTGGATCGTTCATTCAGGAGCGGTGCCGGTTAAGTAAAAGATCGTATGTCCCCAAGGCAGCGGGAAACAGGCCGCCGTTTGCCGAGAGAGGCATCTGAGCCGCGATTCTCGTGGAGCCTGGGGGCCCCTGCGAACAGCGCAGAACTGAGATCGCGCTCGCACCAACGGTGTTGCGATTCGCCATGAACTGCGGTAGCCAAGAGTCGCAACAACCGCGGGTCCCGACGTTCCCGACGGCTTGCCTTGGGCGGGACAAATTGGTGCGGCCTCGGGATTCGGACGCGCTTTAGCGACGCGCCCACTTACCCCTAAACTGCCGATGAGTCACCGACATTTCAAACGCCGATGCTCCAGGGTCGGAAAGGTGCGGCGCACGGCGTCCTGAAAGCCTCGGTCGATGCCGCAACAGATACAGCCGCTGCCGCGGGGCAGTTGGGCCAGAATGGCGCCCCAGGGATCAACAATCATGCTGTGGCCGTGGGTTTCGCGCCCGCTCAGATGATAACCGCCCTGGGCCGCTGCGACGACATAGGCAAGGTTCTCGATTGCACGGGCGCGCACCAGCGTCTCCCAGTGAGCCTTGCCCGTCAGGGCCGTGAATGCGGAGGGTACAGCCAATAACTCCAGGCCGCTGTCCTGCATGTGTCGGGCTATCTCCGGAAAGCGAAGGTCGTAACAGACCATGACGCCAAGCCGTCCGAATGGCGTGTCGAGCACCACGGTCTCGTCGCCCGCCTCGATGATGGCGGACTCCTCGTAATGCTCGTCGGCTCCCGGGAGGTTGACGTCAAACAGGTGCATCTTGTCGTAGCGCGCGACCTGGGTACCCTGATCGTTGAAGACAAGCGAAGCGGCTCGAACACGGTGCGGCGTCGAAGACGACAGGGGGATGGTACCGCCCACTACCCAGATGCCGTAACGAGACGCGACCTTGGACAGGAACGCCTGCAATGGACCGTCGCCGTCAGGTTCCGCAATCGCAAGTTGATCCTGGTCCTGCCGACCCATGAATGCGAAATTCTCCGGCAACACAACGAGCCCCGCACCGGACTCGGCCGCATCGCGAATCACGCGCTCCACCTCGATCAGGTTGGCGTTGATATTGGGTCCGGTGGCCATCTGAATGGCCGCGACCCTGGGATTATCGCTCATGGGCAGGAATTGATACGCGCCGGTGTCGGCGAATTTGCCGATCGGTCACGGCTCCGAAAGATACCATCAGTGCCCCCCAACTGCCGAGCGGCGCCGAATCTTAGAACCCTTCGAGGAACGGATTATCGTCTGACGCCGGCTTGGCCGGCGAGCTCTTGGTCCCCGGCTTGGCGCCAACAACGGTCCCACCGCCAGATACCCGACCGGAGGTTACCCCCGATCTGCCGCGAAGGGCGTCACCGAAAGCGCTCTTGTCAGCGGTGCCGGACTCGCCGTCAGCATCGCGGCTGTTGGAGTAGCTCGAAAGGCGCTCGATCTTAGGGTTTGTCCAGGGCCCGGTCACTCGGTAGTCCTGACGGCCGATCCGGTCCACAGCGCCGCCGGCAACCTTATCCGCCAGCAGGACGGCCGCTCCGAGGAGGGGGCCGCCGGCCACAGCGCCGGCAATGGCCACACCGGAACCCACTTTGGGCGTGACCTGTACCTTTTGATCAAAGGTGCGCTCCACCAGGTTGGTAACGCCAGTGATACGGATGTCGGCGGTGGACGACAGCAATTCAACGGGATTGAGGCGCGCCTGACCACCGCCGATGCTCAAGCGGCCGCTGATGGAATCGAAGCCGAATCCCGGGTCGGTCACATCGGTGAAGTCGAGTGTCAGGCGTCGCGTCAGCGCCGACAGATTCACCAGCCCGAGCATGCGGCCGACGCCAGGGTCCACCGCCAGCAGGCGCCCAGCGCCGAGGTCCATAGTCAACGAGCCTCGGGCCCTTTGCAACGAAATCGCTTGTGGCCCCCCGGGCCATCCCAACGACAATTGCGCGTCCGCGGGGGCACCCGCGATGTCGCTGTAGTAATCCAGCGCGGTCAGCAAGCGCCCGAAGTCTTCGCTTTGCGCATCTACCCGGATCTCGGTTTCAGAGTAACCGGTTGCGTCGATTGTCCAGCTGCCGTTGGCGGTGGCCCGCAGCAGCGGCCCCACCAGACTGATCTCACCAAAGCGCACACCGTCTGATATCGGCGCGGTACTCAACAATAGCCGCCCAAGGGGGTCCTCGCCGAAACGCAACGACTCCACGGTCAGCGCGAGACGTCCGAGATTGCGCGGATCATCGTCGTGTTGGGCCTGCCGCGCCGCCGGATCCTGCTCAGTAAGCGGCTTGAGGTCAAGATCTTCAAGGCGAACGCGCAAGGTGCCACCGCTGCCCGCCGCGGGCAGATCGACCGAGCCGCCATTGCCGCCCCCTTCGAAACCAATAGACCAGCCATCGGGACGGGGCGAGAAGCGAACGTCGAGGTCGCGCAGGCCCAGCCCGCCAAACTTCACTTTGCCAATTTCGAGGCGGGACGGCAGCACCGGGAGCTTCGAATCCCCCCCAGGGCCCAACCGCTCCGCGCTGTCGTCGCCAAACAACTCCATCGCACCGCGGCTCCAGGCGACCCAGGATGATAGGTCCAACTCGTCCAGTCGGCCACCGATCTCGATGCCCCGAGAACCGGGTAAAGTTACCGGGCTCCCATCCAGCACAATCGAGACGCGCCCCAGCTCGGGCATACTGTGGCCAGGCTGACGCTCTAACTGCATCAGGCTGCCAATGTCCCCGTAACTCAGCTTCAGGTCCTGCGGCCAAACGCCGTTTAAGGCGGTGGACAGGAGCAGCCGCCGCGCCTCAGCTGCGGTCTTTCCGACCGGGGCGGGTGGCGAAAGTGCGACACCGCGCAAATTCGATTCCATCTCGATGTAGAGTGGCGGTTCCTTCAGGTTTAGGTCGGAATTTCGGATTTGGAGTCGTGCCGCCCAATCAGCACGGCCCTCGGCGATGGGCCACCAGGGGTTTGGAAAGCGACGCGCCAAATCTTCCACCGATGACCGGCCGGCGATCTCGATGCGCGTGCTGCCCTCCGGCCCTGCCGACTGTTCAGTCTCGAGCGCGATGCGGACGCGCTGCCCGTCGATTTGCGCACCGACCCCTTCGGCGCGTACGCCTGAGCCGTCGAAGACGAGCCGGCCATCCAGACCGGTGAAAGGCATTCCGATCGCTCTTGGTGTCAATGAAGGGCGACCGTCGAACAGGAGCGCGCCCGCATAATCGACAGGCACTGGTTTGGGCTTGCCTTCAACGACGCGTTTGCGCAATGGGATCTGAAGACTGAGTTCCAAGATCGCATCACCGGTGACGTCGAACGCATCCCCGACCGCGGCGAGGTTTTGCGACAAGGGGGTGTTCTTGAGGACCCAGAGTCCGTCGGTCATGGGTCCGACCGCCCGTCCCGTCAGATCCAGGGTCCGCGGCTGCCAAAGGTTCTCAATCCGCGCGGTACCCCCGGTGAGGCGGGTGTTACGCAGTTCACCCCTCGCCACGTCGATGATCAGTGCGCGGTCCCGAAATCGGATCGACCCGGCGAGATCGCGCACTGGTGGCCAGCCGGGCAGTTCCGCGGACACGGCGTCCCTGGCTGGCCCGGCCGCTGCGGCTGCAGTTTCCGCATCGGATTCACGGCCCGGTTCTGGACCGGCTTGGATGCTAACCGAGACTGGGCGAGGCGGCCAATAGTCGAGCTCGCCACCGCTGATGTTCAACGTCAACTCAAAATGCTCATTGCTGCAGTCGTCGGGAAAGTCGCGCAGACGCCCGTGGAAGCTCGCCTCTCCGGATGTCAGGGTGCCGGCGCGGGTAGCGCTGAGCAACCAGCGCTCCAGCCCGTCATCCATAATTCCCACCGGCAGATAGGTGTCGAGTCGGTCGTAGTTACCGGAACGGCCGTTCTCCAAACGCGTTCGAAGGTCGACAATCGGGCTTGCGCCAAAGGTGTAGATCTGCGCCTTCAGGTTGGTCTCAGTATCGATGTCGGGGGTATCGACGGTCAGCGAATCGGTCCAGATGTCGAGAACGCCATCCCCATCGAGACGCCAGTTGAGATCGCCCGCGAGGGTTGTCAGGTCCAGGACGCCGCCTAGGACCGGTGTCGGGTCCAGTTCCACGGCCTGCCCACCAAGCCCGACATAACCACCGCCTGGGCCGGCCTCGAAGACCAAGTCCAGACCGTCCAGCCGCATGACCCGCCCAGCGCAGCCGTGCGATGTTCCGCTGGTACCTGCGAATGGAGGAGACGACGGGTCGGGACGCAGATGAGGCGTCGGGTCAGGCGCGGCATAGTCCTGGCACTGATCGACGCGCAGCCCCTGCAGAGCGCCCTGCACCTGCCAGTCCAGTGGGCCGCCGTCGGGGTGGAGATACAGCCGGTAGCGCAAATCCCGGATTTGACCATCCAAGTCGTACGCGCGCAGCCCTTCCAGGCCCTTTGCTCCCTGCTCGGCTGCGATCGACAACAGCCGCGGCAGCGTCGCCAGAGGTAGCTCACCGATGGCACCGGACAGGCGTAGCGATGGCGTGCCACCCGAACCGGTGCGGCCGGCGTTCGCTGGGGTCCGATGCTCGAAGTCCAGCACGGCGGACCTGATGTCGACACCGGCAAAGGCGACATCGGCCAGCCGTAAACGCCAGCCGTTTTCGGTTGGCCGCCATCGCGCGAGCAGGTGAAGGTCGCCAAGGTTCCCTGGGCCCACATCATTATTCCCCTGCAGCCGCGCACCCCCGACATCCACACGTGCCAGGGTCGAGGTGGGTCGACCCGCCTTGATCCGGTTCCAGCTCTCGATGTCGACGCGTTGACTTTCGATACCCAGATCCTTGGGTAGACGGCCGCGCAGCAGTTGGGCAAGATCCTGTCCCCGCCATCGCACATACAGGTCACCGGACCAGCCGCCCATATGGTGAGGGGAGCCGGTCATGTCTGCCAGTAGGGTCAAGTCGCCGAGGGTTTCACCGTCCGGTCTGGCCGAGATCCGGAGGAGATGCCGCTGATAGCGATTTTGCAGATCGAGCCGTTTCACCCAAACGCTTACGGTCGGAACATCAGCCTGGAAATCGGTCCAGTCCAGCTTGCTGTCCGCGAGGCTGAAGCGGCCGCGACGCAGAAAGAACGCCAATGCCCCCGGGTCGTCTCCCCGCAGCGCGTCCAAGCCCCGAACCAGAATCCTGCCGTCGGTACCTCGAACCAGGTCGAGGTCGGCCCCGACCAGGGTCACGCCGTCGATCCGAAGGCCGCCTTCGCGCAGGGTTGCGCTCAGATCTAGATCAATACGAAGCTCCCGAAGTTCCAGCAACAGTTCCTCGTTGCCGCGGTCACGCAATTGCACGTCATGTAACGCGAGTTGCGGTGCGAATCCACGCAGCCGGGCATCCACGCGGCCCATGGTGACCTCGACGCCGGACAGCCGGCCGAATGCGTCGCCGATCTCATCTCGGAACAGATCGGCCTGCGGCAGCGCAAGCCGGACAAGCAACGACAGCAAGGCAGCCCCGATCACCAGGGCGGCGAGGATGACCCCGATACCGTTGGCCAGGCGTTGCGCAGAGAACCGCATCGATCCGCTCGCTCTCGGTCGTCCGGATCGGCGCCGTCAGATCAACACGACGTCGTAGTGTTCTTGGGTGTACAACACCTCGGCCTGCAACCGGATGGGCTTGCCGATGAACTCCTCAAGCTCCGCGAGGTGCCCGGATTCCTCGTCCAGCAGCCGGTCGACCACTTCCTGGGAGGCGAGCACCAACAGCGTCTCCACCTCGAATTGCCTGGACTCACGCAGGATCTCGCGGAAGATCTCGTAACAGGTCGTCTCGGCGGTCTTCATCGAGCCGCGCCCGCCGCAGCAGGGGCAGGGCTCGCAGAGCACGTGCTCCAGCGACTCGCGGGTGCGTTTACGGGTCATCTCCACGAGGCCCAAGGCCGAAACCTCGGTGATGTGGGTCTTCGCGTGATCCTTGGCCAGGCATTTGTCGAGCGCGCGCAGAACCTGGCGCTTGTGCTCGTCGTCGGTCATGTCGATAAAGTCGATAATGATGATTCCGCCCAGGTTACGCAGTCGCAACTGACGGCATATAGCCTGGGCGGCCTCCAGGTTGGTCTTGAAGATCGTCTCCTCGAGGTTTCGGTGGCCGACGAAGGCCCCGGTGTTGACGTCGATCGTGGTCATGGCCTCCGTCTGGTCGATGACCAGATGACCACCTGACTTGAGCTGCACCTTACGGTGTAGCGCCTTCTTGATCTCGTCCTCGACGCCATAGAGGTCGAACAGGGGGCGTTCACCGGCGTAGTATTCGATGCGGTCGACGATCTCGGGAATGTACTTGACCGCAAAGGGTCTGGCCTTGTCCACGGTGGCGCGGGAATCGATGCGAATCCGCTCGACCTCCGGCGTGACCAGGTCTCGCAAAGCGCGCAGGGCCAACGGCAGATCGTCGTGGATCAGGCCGATGTCAGAGCTGTTTCCGCAGCGCTCCTTGATCCCGCGCCAGAGTTTGGCGAGAAAGGCCATGTCTCGGCACAAGGCATCGTCGTCGACGGCCTCGGCGGCGGTGCGGGCGATATAGCCGCCGGCATCCTCGTGCTCGTCGACATAGTTTTGCAGTATCTCGCGCAGACGCTTGCGTTCCTCGTCATCCTCGATCTTCTGTGAAACACCGGTGTTGCCGAGCCGGGGCATGAACACCAGATAGCGCGACGCAATGGAGATGTTGGTGGTCAGCCGCGCGCCCTTGGTACCCAGGGGATCCTTGACCACCTGCACGACGATGTTGTCGCCTTCATGCACCAGGTCCAGGATCTGCTCACTGCGGGCCTCGCCGTCCTGACCAACGATGTCCGACGCGTGCAGGAATGCTGCGCGCTCAAGACCCATTTCGACGAACGCCGCTTGCATACCCGGCAGCACGCGGCAGATGCGGCCCCGGTAGACATTGCCCACCAGCCCGCACCGTTCGGCACGCTCGATGATGATCTCCTGCACGACGCCGTTCTCCACCACGGCGACGCGGGTCTCGGGTGGCGTGACGTTGATGAGTATTTCTTCGCTCACGGGATAGGGTTCCAAAGTGGTCGCAAACGCTTGGCTTGCGGCCCCGGCACCGCCGGGACGGAAAGCCAAGGGCTCGGTTGTTGTCTCGCCGGTCTCCGCTCCGCCGGAGTCGTCTTTCCCAACCCGGCTGGCGCTCGACCCCGTTCCCTGATGAGGTGCTGGGTGCACGCTTGGTTAAGCCGGTCGCCGCCCATGCCACAACTGCACGCCCTCTTGCGACAACAAGGCCGCGGTCTCGAACAGCGGAAGGCCCACGACGCCGGAGTAGCTTCCCGCGATTCGCTCCACAAACAGCGCACCAAGACCTTGAATCGCATAGGCGCCAGCCTTGTCGCGAGGCTCGCCGCTGGACCAATAAGCGGC
>JBATTL010000029.1:0-8808 GCA_049670525.1 Thiohalocapsa sp.
GCGTATCCCTATCGATGTAATGTTCTCGGATCTCGTGTCCACACATCAGCGCCTGCGGGAAGCGATCTCCAAAGATTGGAGCGCTCGCGCCGAGCCCATTGAGGACTTGCACGCGGGATTTATCACGGCCCTTCCGGGGCTGCGCGAGGGCATCCTTGCATCGACGCCAACCTATCTCCAGATGGCCCGCCGTCTGATCGACGAGGCCACCTCCGATAACGTGGTGCCGTTGGCGCCACGCCGAATCCCATGACCCCGATCCCGAACGAAACGCGCCGGCGGGTGATCTCCGCGTTCCGCTTCCACAGCCAACGTTCGCCGGCCGAATCGTCGGCCCTATTGACAACCTTTGCGGTCGAGCGAGGCCTTTCCGACCCGCGCCGACCTCCGCCAGGGTCTGCCCTAGAGCAGTGGGCCACCGCGGCGAAGGCCCCGCTTTGGGCGGTGCAAGCTGCCGCGTCCTGGCTCGATACCAACGCCATTGTCACCGATCCGGAAGAGCAGGCCGCGGTCGCAACGGTCTTGGAGCAAACCGGCGAGGGAGGGGAGGGGTGAGTTTTTCGCGTGCGAAAAAATCTCCGAGAGACTATGGCGCCGGCTACCGCGACGAGCTGGAGCGCTTCAAGACTGCGATCAATCTCACTGAGTATGCCGCGAGCCAGGGCTACCAGATCGACAAGCGCGCAAGCTCGCGCAACTCGGTCGTCATGAGACACCCCGTTGGCGACAAGGTCGTCATTGCCCGTGGCGAAGACCAGCATTGGATTTACTTCTCAGTGCGCGACGATGCTGACAATGGGTCGATTATCGACTTCATCCAGCATCGGTGCCGGAGCAGTCTTGGAGACGTTCGCCGCGAACTTCGTCCATGGATTTGTGGGGCTACACCAAAGATTCAGCCCGAGCTGTACGTCCGCGAGGTGGTCCTGGTTTCGCGGAATCGGGCAGGCGTCATCCGCGCCTTGGCCGGCATGCGACCAGTGATCCGACATTCCTACCTCGAAGGCGAGCGCTGCATTCCCGGTTCCCTGCTAGCCCATCCCCGCTTCAAGGACCGAGTGCTCGTCGATGCGCGCTCCAACATCGTCTTCCCGCACTATGATCGCGACGGTCTGTGCGGTTACGAGATCAAGAACCGAGGCTTCACGGGCTTCGCCCCTGGTGGCGAGAAGGGCCTGTGGGTGTCCGGTGTCCAGAGGGCGGACGCCGTTCTGGTGATTGCGGAGAGCGCTCTGGATGCACTCAGCTACGCGGCCCTGCGCCCGGACGCTAACACGCGCTACGCGAGCGTCGGGGGGAAGCTGAATCCTACGCAGCCAGCGCTGATCCGATCCGCCATCGAGCGGCTTCAGCCTGGCGCCGTCCTGCGGATTGCCACGGACAACGACAAGGATGGTGCCTTGCTGGGGGCCGAGATCGCGCAACTGGCCGCCGAGTCCGTTAGGGCAGACCTGACTGGCGAGTTTGCCGTTCCCGTCGATGCCAAGGACTGGAACGATGTTCTTCGAGGGGTATCCTGCCTTGGCAGCGCGTGACGAGTGACGATTCAGCAGAGCAGGAGGGTCTTGATGTCGCTACATGAAAAGATCAAAGATTTCGGTTGGTTCAGCGCCGGATACACCGTGTTGAAGGGCGGGACCCAAGACCCAGACTTCGATATCCGCCCCTGAACGACATGGATGTGCGGCGCCAGTGGCTCGGTGGGTTCAGCGCGGTGTGGGCCTAATGTCCGGGCGACGAGGCTATCGAGTCCATCTTGTTTGGGATGGTTCTGGTGGCGAGTCTGTGGACGAGGCGCTTGCTTGGCCGCTGGACGGGCGTGCAGAACTGCTGCGCCCGCTGGCTGCGCACAGTACGGAGACGGCATCCCGCCGTGTCCACTGAGCAGCATTATCCGCCGACCAGTTTTTTCGGATGCGCGGCTCTTACTTCCCTCAGACCGTGCTGCTGTCTGCAATATGAACGTCTTCAGCTAGTACGAATCGCGTTCACTTGGCGTTTGACGGTAAGAGACCCGCGTAGCCTCCGAACATCGGTCCATTCCCCTCGCAAGATCTACCCACAAGCGCCTGCTGGATTTGCATAATCCCATTTCGGTTGACGTTGTCTCGCATACACGCTGTTCCAGAACTACCTTGAGAACCGAACTGCTTAACTTAGCCATGAACAATATTGCAGAACAAGTGCTTGAGATTGTCGAAAAATGGTGGACCCGGTTCGTAGACCGGGGAGAGTACTAGGCCTTAAACCAACGTTCGTGATTATGCCGTGCACGACATAAACTCGACTGTTGGGTCGACCCCAGAAGCGCAAAGGCGTCAAGCTCGGCGGGGCGCGCCAGAAACTCCGCCCCTGGGTGGGAAACAGCCACCCCTTGACCGTCTCCCGGCCACAGCCTGACCTCTTCACCCAAGACCTCGTGCCCGTCACCAAGGACCGCGCGCAAAGACGATTGCACCCTCGTCATCACCGAGAGCGGCATCGACGCCCTGTCCTATGCCGCACTGCACCCCGACGCGCAGGCCCGCTACGCCAGCATCGGCGGGGCCATGAACCCCACCCAGCCCGCCTTGATCCGCGCCGCGCTCGCAAAAATGCCGCCCGGCGCAACCCTCATCCTTGCCATGGACAACGATCAGGCCGGGCACGACCTCGCCGCGGGCCTTGAGGCCCTCGCGTGCGAGGCCAGGCCCGATGCTCTAACCATCTCGCGCCACAGTCCCGAAGGGGAGGGCATGGACTGGAACGATGTCCTGCGGGCCACGCCCAAGGCCCACACCGACCAACCTGCACCGGGACCCTAACCGCACAGCCCCGCGTTTCCCCCGGTCGGGGTGCCGACCCCCTCGACCCGCGTCTCAAAACGACCGCTTTTGCGCCTGCGCCGCGGCGCTTCCCAAGCGGCGTAATGTGCCGTAACATAATTATGTAATTACACAAATTATGTTATCTATCGGAGGTATGTCCCATGGCCCGATCCGGCGTTACCCGCGAGCAGGTCTTCGAGACCGCCGATGCCTTGGTCCGTGAGGGTCAGAATCCCACGGTCGTCTCCGTGCGTACGCGCCTCGGGGGCGGCAGCCCCAACACCATTACCCCCTTGCTGGGCGAGTGGAAGGCGCTCAACGAGAGGGCGCAGGCCGACGCCTTGCCCGCCATCCCCGAGCCCGTTGATGCGGTCATGCGGCAGGTCTGGGGCGTTGCCTGGAAAGAAGCCCAGGGCCAGCTCGAAGGGGAGCGCGAGGCCCTCGGTGCCGCCCGTAAGGCCATCGAGCAGGAGCGCGCCGAAATGCTGGCCGAGATCGCCCGCATGGACGCCGAGATGGAGGCGGCCAGGGAGACCATCGGCAAGGGCACCGAGGACCTGGAAGACGAGCGCCGCGCCCATGCGCAAACCGCAAGCGCAGCGCGCGAGGCCCGGACCCTGGCGGAGGAGCGCGCAAAGCGTACAGCAGCGCAGGACAAAGAGCTCCACGACCTGCATGCGCAGATCGAGGAGGTCAAAACCCAATCCGCCCGCCTGGAGGCCGAGCGCGATCATGCCCGCACCGAACGGGACGACCTCCGGGCCGCGCTGACCTCAGAGCAGGAGAACGGCAAGCGGCTAGCGGAGGCGCTGGAAACCGCCGAGGCGCGGGGCGGGCGTCTGGAGGCGGACCTCGCCCATGCCCGCCAGGACAGCGAGGCCCTGCAAGGGACGCTCGATCAGGCACGGCAGGAGCAGGCCAAAGCGGCGGAGGTCCTGGAGGAAGCGCACCGCGCGCACGAACAGACCCGCAGCCAGGCCCGCGAGATCGAGGTGTTGGCGGACGAGCACAAGGCGCGAATCGCCGCATTGGAAGCGGCCCTCAAGGAGGAGCGGGCCGGTCGCCGGGATCAGGACGAGGCGCTCACGGACCTGCGCATCGAGGCCGCGACCTTGAGCGAGCGGGCCGCCCATGTGGAGGAGTTGCGCAGCCTCCTGAAGACCTTGCAGGAACAGCAGACGCGTGCCGCGGCCAACGATCAGCCCAAAGCCGCGCCCAAGCGTCGCGCCAAGCCGCAAGGGGAGGCGTGATCACCAGGGGCGTATGAAAAGCGCAGAGACGATCAGGCGGTGACCGCTTACTGCGGCCCTGCGGCGTGCACGCTGACACTTTCCTGGGTTTTCCGCGGGTTCTGCTGGACCGGTGCACGGGGGTTTTGGCTCAAACCGCCGGGATACTCCGGTCACCCTTCGGGCGTCCTTCATACCCTCCTCCAGCACGGCATTCTTGCATGAGGCGTCGCGGCACGCTCAGCGCACTATAATTGAACTAGCAAGGGGGTTTTGAGGTCGAATTCTTCAATCCACTCTAGCGCAATGGGTAATCCAGTGAACGCCACCAACTGCAACAGCCGTATCTGGAGGGAGTGGTCCCGCTATACGCTTCACGATGAGGCCGAACTCGAACAGTCAGACCGTCGAGCGGGTCACGACTACCTGCCAATGGACATCGATGTCGGTTCCCAGGAGCGCAGGGAGCACTTTTCTGCGTTGGCAGTCCTCAAGCGTTTGAGGAAACGTCTTTAATATTCCGGGCATCGCCATTTAAGCACCCTGCGGTGTGTCCGGTTTCACCCACGCCGCTGGCCCTCGGCAAAGGCCAAGCGTCGCTCACCGCGGGTCGCATCCCGCGCGATGATCCGGAAGCGCCAGGCAGCAAGGTCCACCGCTAGCGCGGCGGTCTGTTCTCCCCCTGCGTCACCGACCCGTGTCCTTTTTCGTTTGGCCGGGTTATCCCTGCGCGCGCAGGAGCTCGACGCCATCGAGCCATCTCTTTTCCTACTGCCCACTGGCCGCATGCCAGCCAACCGCATAGCCGCACATCAGAACCGGCCGGCACGTCAATGACCTTGCCGCCGCTAGCGCGGTCTCCCGAGAAGGTCATGACGCGCGGGGGGCCGAACCTGTGTGCCAGGCAGCAGTTACCGGCTGGCACAGGGCCAGCGGGACAACAAAAAGGAGCAAAGGATGGCACAGACAACAGGCGACACATCTGGTGAACCAAGCTCTCATCCGCGCAGCGCTCACAAGGGCACTGCGCGCCTTATCGACAGGAACGGGGATAAATACGGGGGAGTGAACAGCGCGGAACGCTTCCCGCCTTTTGCTGCGTCGCCGACAAGCCAGCAGTGGAAGGGCAGGGCGGCAGGGGGTGAGCAGCTCAGGGCTGTGGCGTGATAACAGGGAGTATGGAAAATCCCGTTGGCCTGGTCTTTGACCAGGGCGTCGGACTGCCTCCGCGGGCGACATCCGGGATGACAGAGAATCAGATCAGAGCAGACCCGCTTCTTCTCGCGCTTCGTGCCGGATTTCTTCCATGTCGAGCGGTAAATCCTCGCCGCTTTGCTCGCCTTCGATGAGGGCCTGGCGCAGTGCTTCGCGCTTTAATGGGGTAGACCCAACAGTCGTGTCATGAGCTGCCATTTCGCAGTCGGAAAACGTCTCGGGCGACGTTTTCGGCCTGTGGCGCTATCCGACCCGGTTTCTCGTACAGGTTGTACCCGGTCTAAAGCACCGTTTCCGGCCAGCTGCCGCCGGTGTCGGAAAACAGGTGTTTTCCGGCAGGGTAACGCCAGCGAACGCGGCGTAGCAGCCACTCGCTACTGACTGTCAGCCCCGTCCCATGAATGGCCGCCCGTTCAGGGGGCAGCGGTGCGCGCACTCGTCCCGAAAGCAGACCGTCGTGCCGGAATAACAAGGTCGTGCCTGCACCAAGAGAACAAGCTGTGCAAGAATGCGGAGAATGCGCGGCTCTGCGAAGAGTCCGAGCTGCTCTAGTTGGCCATATGGGTCGTCGATGCCGCTCACCCAGGACCGCCAGATGCACGCGTTGACCGCTGAACATGCCAGCGCGCTTATCCCGCCTGAGAGGCAGTGCGAGGGGTTTGGCGACGTGAGTTATGACCACGCCGTTGGAAGCGCTCTCCATCCCGCCGCGTTCCGTGATGATCTAGCGGTTCTCAGCAAGCCAGGGAATTAAGCGCAGATAGCTAATCAGCCGTCTGTACGGATACTTCGTTGACAGAGGCAAGAGGATGACGTATTCGCTGATTGGACGAGATCCAACAAACGGTGAGGTCGGTGCGGCGGTTCAATCTAAGTTTCCAGGCGTAGGTAGCATTGTCTTGCACGGAAACGCAGAAGCTGGCTGCATTACAACACAAGCTTTTGCCAATCCAAGGCACGGTGAGATCGGTCTTAAACTGTTGTCTTTAGGCGCCACCGCTACCGAAGTACTGACTGTGCTGTTGCGCACCGACGATAATTGCGAGGAAAGGCAGATCGCATTGCTCGGTATGTCGCAACCTCCGACGGCCTTTACTGGCGTCGAGGTCCAACAGTGGGATGGTTTCTCGGGACACATGAATGGCGCCGACTGCGTAGCAAGCGGAAACTGTCTGGCCGGAAAGAATGTACTGGAAGCCATGATCGCGGCCTTTGGGATCGCGCCTGGTGACCTCTCAGACAGACTGGTAGCTGGACTCCGAGCCGGTCGTGACGCTGGCGGGGAACTTCGAGGTCAACAATCCGCAGCTCTACTTGTTGTTAAGTCCGGTGGAGGCTATGGTGGACAGGATGGTCGCCATGTCGACATATCGGTTTACGACCACCCAGCTCCAATCGAGGAACTTCATCGCTGCCTTGAGCTACATCGCTTGTCATACTTCCCGACGGACCCGAAGAACCTAATTGAGATCGATGGCCCGATAGCTCGTGAACTCAAAAACATCATGCGAATTGCTGGCTTTCATGACTTCCCAGATACGCCCAATTGGGAACATGGTGAGATTTCGACTTTTCAACGTTTCATGGGGAGAGAGAACTACGACAATCGCCTTAGATCAGACAGATTCGTCGATCTGGAAGTGCTCCATGACCTGAAAGGCCGATTCGCAATACAAGAATACCGGAACGTCTCGGACCGCTAACTGCGTCGAAGAGACGGTCGCGTCAGTAGCGCAACCAACCGCTTCGGTACCAAGGAGTGGATCAATGCTCAGGTGGCCGCAGGTGCTGGGTCTAGGCGGAAATGGCGGCTGATGACACGACTGTTGGGTCTACCCCTTAATGACGCAACTCGGGCGTCCTGGTGTTCAGGCCGGGTGATGTTCGGCATGATTTTCAGTCACCCTTTTCTTTTGGGAATCACCTGTCGTCTTGTCTCTTTCGCCAAAGAGTGCAGAGAGAGATACGTCGGGCCTGTCCGGAAAGCGGACAATCAGATCCAAAGATCCGCCCATAGCAGTGATGTAGCTGCGTAGCGTGGAGAGCAACATATCCGTCCGTCCCTCCAGACGGGAAATGTTGTCCTGTCCTACTCCCAGCAATTCCGCCATGCGCTCTTGTGTCAGGTCCTTGGCTTTGCGTAAGTCCTTAAGGGTCATTTCCTCGGCGATCAGCGCATCGGCTCGTGCCATGATCTTTGCGCGCCGCTCTTCCGGGAGCCCGTTCATTACATCTTTCAAGTTTCTCATGACCTACCTCCGCTTTTGTCCTTTCAAGCGTTTTAAGTGAGCTTCGAACCGTTCGTCCGCCTTCTTGATAAGTTGCTTGTAAAAGCGTTTTTCGCTGGTCCCAGCCTTGTCTCCGGCAACGAGCACGATGGCCTGACGCTTCGGATCGAAGGCAAAGGCAACGCGCCACACGCCATCGGCTGCATCAAAGCGCAGCTCCTTCATGTTCGCGTGCCTGGACCCGTTCAGCGTGTCTGCCCTGGGGCGCCCGAGTTGCGGCCCGAAGACTTCCAGGAGCTTGGCGTGAGCCAGTAGCTCATCTTGAACTTCCTCTGGCAGGACGGCGAATTCCGGTTCGAACGCTGTATCAAAAAGAACGGTCCACTCCATATTTTCAATATGTCATCAAAAGCATATGTTGTCAAGAGCATAATTTAGCCGCTCTGTGTGGCTGTGAGGTAGAAAGTGTTGGGTCCTGTCTGGGGTTTTTGGCGTGCATCGCTCGACACGCTACCGAGCGATCAACAAGACAGGGTAGGGCGCACCATGATGCTGCGAATAGCGAGCAAAGTTGCGCGGCTTTGACAACACAACAAAATTCAGCCACGCCACGACTCAACGAACTCGTGCGCATCGCCACGCTGGGGCGACATGTCGAGCAAGGACTCGTCGCGTCCTTCGAGATCATCGACGATGGCGGGCGCTGGAGCGTGCGCGTGCACGACAACGAAAGGGCAGAGGGACCGAAGACGCGTTTTTTAACGTCGCAGCGCCAACCGGGGCCGAAGCACTATGCGTGCATTTCGACTGTTTGGCGGGTACTCACAGAGCACGGGATAACAACGGCGACGATCAACAAAGTAACCCGAAAAAAATAGGGTTAATTCTTAGTCAAAATATAACGCTCTAATGCGAGACTTCGAGGCCATGTTTGCTCGTTAGGCTCGAATCGCATGATCCAGGCACTAGACGCTGCCCTGCAGGCGCTCAAAGAGCGCGGCTTCGCCAACACCGAACCGCCTCGCCGAGCGCGATGGATTAGCGAATTTCGACAGAAAAATAGGCGGATTCCGATTGACTGACAGTGCATTTATTGTCTAAGGCACTGCCTATGGACCTCGCTTCCCTCATCCTCTCCTGCGCTCCGTTCGTGTCCCCGGACACGATGACCAGGTACATCGAGCAGCGCAGCCAAGCCGATCCGCTGGCGATTCACATCACCGAAACCGACCGCTGGATTCGGCCAAAGAGCCAAGGCGAGGCCATCTCGGCGGCAAAGAAGCTGGTCGCAGACGGCATGGACATCGCGGCGGGACTGGCGCAGATCAA
>JBATTL010000030.1:0-1844 GCA_049670525.1 Thiohalocapsa sp.
GTGTTTAGCGACCGGCGCAGGCAACGCTCCCTCAGTCTGCGAAGCTTACCTGGATGTTTCCACCAAAGGGATCGCGATCGAAAATCAACGGCCCAGGGGCGGTATCGGGCAAGACGGGGGTGTAAGCGATGGCGGCAAGGAAGTGACCATCCTTCGGGTCGGCGTTTGGCTCCAGCACGACATCGGCAAGTTTGCACGCTTGGCCATGCGGTGCACCAGCATAACCGGCAAAATCGTAAAACTCGACGAGCCAGACGTACGAGGGCAGCCACTTCATTCTGTAGTAGCGCTTAAGCCCAGGATAACCGTCAGCAGCAAGGGCGTCTGCGCGCAAGCGTGCTCGCGACAATAACCTGGTTCGGACGATAACCTTTTCAGGCCAACTAATAACGCCCTCCGCGGTCATCAACTCCGCAAGCAAGTTCATGCAGGCGGCTCGTGCCTCCTCGGCATCGACTAAGATGTCCGCGGATAGTAGAGGAATCGCCCAAGCCGCATGCTCCAGTGCGTAGTCTCCCTCGGCTTTAGATTGCAGTTGCAGGTAAGGGCCTGAATTGTCGTTGTGAACCAGGAAGGGGCGGGCCCAGTTTGAAGCGTCGAAAAAGGTCACATTTGGTGCGGGCCAAGTACTGTCCGCGATTGCTTGGTGGCCTGTATTCGCGTCCCAGGCGTGGCCAATGATCACTACAGCGTGGCCGCTACCAAGCCGAGCTAGCGCGAGCAGTATAGGGATACCTGATTCCACGTATGGGTAGAGTTGTCGGTAGATGCGGCCCTCGGCCTTAGTATCGAGCGGCTCGTCCTTAATCTGACTTAGCGTCCGCAGTTGTATGACGTGCGGGGAATATCCCGCGGAGCGTATAACTTCTGTGATCTGCTCAATGCGCAAGCCCTGGCGGTTCGGCAAGGTGCGGCCGTTAACAACGAACCGAGTCGCCGAGGATGTAATCTGAGCCGGGTTTAGCGCCGAGCGTCCCTCGCGCCAGCGCAGAGTACGCAATGCCATCCAGATCGCGGCTTGCGCGCAAGCGCCCACTGCATTGTCTTGCTGCATAAAAGGGGTTGCTTCCACAGCAAAACCGCATCCCGCCAAGTTCACAGGATAGGAATCTTGAGCATGCACGAACAGGAGATCGTCCTGGTGGGGGCGGCGCAGAAACGTTGCTCCGACCGGGCTCTGCGCGATCGGCCGCAAAGTTACAAAGCCTAGGTATGTTTCCCCATCCGTCGACCAGCCCTCAATGGCATCGAGAACGTCGTCCGATTCCGGTTCGCTTCCAAAGAAGTGCAGCCGGCTACCGAACCGCGGCACCTTGTAGGTCCACCGCGCGTAGTAGGCTGCATGCTCGGCCAGGAAGTCTGGATCTTGGATATTCCTCTGCCACACGGCAGCGGCCGCTCCCTGCTTTCGCAGCAAATCGCAGATGACTTCTAGCTGGGGGTGGGCTTGAACGATAGCGCGGCCGTCCATGGCCTGACTCAGCAGATCTTCCGCAGCGCTTTCGGTTTCTAGCCGATGGAGCGTCAAACGGGAATCGGTTGGTGACATCCCTATACGGCGTGTTTGGAGTTAACGAAGTGTTATGTCGCGAGTCTCCTCGTAGGCGCGACGTTGGCTCTCGCGATGCTCGTCGATGACCGGTGCGACGTGCCGCCTAAAGTCGGCGTGCAACTGTTGCAATTGTTCCTCATCAAGTTGCTGCGGCTGTCTGGTCGTGAACAAACGCTGAACCGTATCCGCCAAGTCTTTGGGTTGCATACGGGTGTTGCTCCTATTGCGATCTGTCTCGACTGTTCGGCAGATCACCATTTTGATCACTTATGATCAATGTAAAGCATGATTG
>JBATTL010000031.1:0-4190 GCA_049670525.1 Thiohalocapsa sp.
TCGACACAGGGTCGTGGATCAAGTCCCGGCCGGTTGATCGGACCCAAGCGCTTTGGCCACGCGTTGATGCTCCGCGGATCCAATCACGCTTGCTAGATCGGCTTCGCTCAAGTCGGGCGAAGGCCCGATCCAGCGCCGTTTTGCCATGCGGAGGCGATCCAGCGACGCATCGATACGGTCGTTCAGGATCCTGCCGGTTTCAATCTGTTGGGCCAGGGCCTCCAGCAAACTGAACTGGATGTACGTCTGCGGCTGCTGTCCGTGCAGACCTCCGCCGCCGCCAATGAACAGGTCGCAGCCTGCATCAATGCTTCGGCCGACCAGTTCTTCGGCGGGCCAGCGGCCCGACACGCCTTTCATTTCCATGTTGTCGGTCACGATCAGGCCATCGAATCCCATCTCTTCTCGCAGCAGTTCGGTCAGGATCGGCCGGGACAGTGTGGCGGGATAAGTCGCATCCAGTGCGGGGTAGAGCACGTGGGCGGTCATGACCGCGGCCACGCCGGACGCGACGGCGTGACGGAACGGCAGTAGCTCCATCTGCTCCAGGGACACTCGGTTGCGCTCGACCACAGGCAGGTCATGGTGTGAATCCGTGCTGGTGTCGCCGTGGCCTGGGAAATGCTTAGCGCAAGCCAGCAGTCCATGCTGCTGAAAGGTCTGAATCTGGCAACTGCCGATCAGCGCGACGGTCTCGGGATCCGCGGCGAAGGCGCGATCACCAATGACGGGATTGTCGGGATTGCTATCGACATCCATGACCGGCGCATAGTTGAGGTTGATGCCGACGGCGGTCAGTTCCGCGGCGGACAGGGCTGCAGCCCTTTCGACGAACTCCAGCGAGCCGGTGCGCAAAAAGTGGCGGCCCAGGTTACGTGCCGAAGGCAGCTCGGTGAAGGGCGAACGGAGCCGTGCAACTCGGCCGCCTTCCTGATCGACGCTGATCAGCGGTGGATCGGCCTCAGGGTAAAGCCCGCGCAGGCCGCGACAGAGTTCCGCGACCTGGCGCGGCGACTCGATATTGCGGCGAAACAGGATGAAACCGGCCGGACGCCATTGCTCGACGATCGCCACGATCCCAGCGTCGACCCGGGTGCCGTCGAAACCGAGGATGAAGAGACCGCCGGCCTGGTGTCGTGGATTCATTTGGGACCGCCGCATTCAATCAACCATGTCAGTCGAAGACCTGTGAAGATTACCCGCGACACGGGCCGGCTGCGAGCCCCAGAGCGCTTGCTGCGCCCTGATCGACGAGCAATCACCCACCACCCCCTGGTGGCTGCCCATGCCGCGGCCTACCGGACTTGCCGCAATGAGATCGTTTTCGAGCCTGGGCATGCGGATTCCAGCGGACCAGATAGCAATCGCTGGCGCCGGTTGCGAAGGTGTATTCGATACACTATCTTTGGGGCGAACGGTTGCCAATCCAGGTCGCAAATGACGCCCGCGATGTCAGACGCCCGCACCCACTGCTACGCCTATCCCCACCCGGCCGTCACCACGGACGTGGTGTTGTTTACGATCCGCGACGAGGGCCTAGAGCTGCTGTTGATCCGCCGTGGGAACCCGCCGTTCAAAGACTGTTGGGCCTTGCCCGGTGGTTTCCTCGACATCGACGAGGACCTGGACCGGTGCGCGGCACGTGAGCTTGAAGAAGAAACTGGCCTCGCCGATCTCTATCTGGAGCAGCTGCGCACTTTTGGTGCACTTGGCCGCGACCCGCGGGAACGCGTCATCAGCGTCGCCTATTTCGCGTTGGCGCCCGCGGAGCGACTGCACATCCAGGCGGGCGACGACGCTGCCGAGGCACGCTGGCATTCGCTCCCCAATCTCCCAGAACTGGCTTTCGACCATGCGGAGATCATCCGTATCGCCCATGAGCGTCTGATCTCGAAGCTCGACTACTCGACCATCGCGTTCCAGTTCCTGCCCGAGACCTTCACACTCGCTGAGTTGCAGCGCGTCTACGAGATTTTGATTGATGCGGAGATCGATAAGCGCAACTTCCGAAAGTGGGCATTGGCGTTACAGCAGATTGAAGAGACCGGGGAGCTGCGCCGACGGGGTAGCCACCGCCCGGCCCGAGTCTATCGCCTCACCGAGCGCAATCGCATCGCCTATTTGCGATGAGCCCGGATGAGCCTATGAGCCTATGAGCCTATGAGCCTATGAGCCAGACTTAGTTGGGCTGCGTAACCTATAACCCGCCTTGTTCCGAACAGACCGGAGTCGCAGACGATCATGAATACCGCCGCACTCGAGACCTTAGCCCGAGACACAGTCAAGGTCCCGAAGCACCCTGTTTGGCCGGTGCTGAGCGCCTCGGACAAAGCAGCACTGAAGCAGCGTATCAGGACCCTGCTGACGGAACAGAATGCCGTGCTGGTAGCCCACTACTACGTGGATGGTGACCTGCAGTCGCTGGCGGAAGAAAGCGGCGGCTATGTGGCCGACTCCCTGGAGATGGCGCGCTTTGGCACCGAGAGCGATGCGAAGACCCTGGTTGTCTGCGGCGTCCGGTTCATGGGCGAGACCGCCAAGATTCTGAACCCGGAAAAACGGATATTGATGCCGGATCTGGGGGCTACCTGCTCCCTCGACGAGGGCTGTCCGGCGGAGGCGTTCAGCGCCTTCTGTGACGCACATCCGGATCGAACCGTGGTGGTCTACGCCAACACCTCGGCAGAGGTCAAGGCGCGCTCCGACTGGGTGGTCACGTCGAGCATCGCGCTGCCGATCGTAAAGCACCTGCATGGAATGGGTGAGAAGGTCTTATGGGCGCCGGACAAGCATCTGGGGCATTATGTGCAGCGCATGACCGGCGTCGACATGCTGCTGTGGGACGGCGCCTGCATCGTCCACGAGGAATTCAAGGGCTTCGCGCTGGATCGCGTGCGTCGCCTGCACCCGGACGCGGCCATCCTGGTACATCCGGAATCGCCGGACGAGGTCGTGGATCAAGCCGACGTGGTTGGCTCCACGACCCAGTTGATCAAGGCCGTGCTCGACATGCCCAACAAGGAGTTCATCGTCGCAACCGACGAGGGCATTTTTTGGAAGATGCACCAGCTCGCGCCCGACAAGACTTTGATCGCCGCCCCGACGGCCGGCGAAGGAGCCACTTGCGAGAGCTGCGCCCATTGCCCGTGGATGGCCATGAACGCGTTGCAGAATCTGGAACAGGCGCTGCTTCGCGGTGATCAAGAAATCCAGATTAGTCATGCAGTACGGGAGCGTGCGGTGCTGCCGATACAACGCATGCTCGACTTCGCCCGTGAACACGGGATGGGCGCGCGCAGGAACAGCGATTAAACCAATTCGGCGTCCGCACCAAATTCGGCGTCCGCACAAGAATCGGGCCGACGGGTCACATCGTCACGGACTGCTCGGTTCCCATTGCGTCCTTCCTGGTCAATCGATCCGCAGTGCTCCACCATCGCGTTCACCGCAACCGCGTTGTTCCAACCTGGAACCGCAAGAGAGAGACGCTGATCGATTGGCCATCCTGGCTAGTAGATCGGTCTTCCCTAGTGGCCGTCGATACCATCAACGAAGCAGTCCCGCGCCGTCTTGGCGCGGGTGAAGATCTCCAGCAGATGGTCACCGTCACCGCGCCTGATGGTCTCGGCCAGGTCGGACATCTCCTCTCCGAAACGTCCCAGCATCCTGCTCAGTGCGTCGGCATTGGCGATACAGATGTCGCGCCACATCACCGGATTCGATGACGCGATACGCGTGAAGTCGCGAAAGCCACCGGCGGCGTAGCGGAACATCTCGTCGGTGTCCTGCATGCGCGTCAGGCTGTCGACGAGCGCAAAGGCCAGCATGTGGGGCAGATGGCTGGTGGCGGCAAGAACCTGATCATGGTGAGCCACGTCCATCTCGCTGACCTCAGCGCCGGTGGCTTGCCACATTGCGCGAACCTTCGCCAACGCGTCGGCATCGGTCTGCGGCAACGGCGTCAGGATAACGCGCCGATTCTGATAGAGTTCTGGAAACGAAGCGGCGACGCCACTGCGCTCGGTGCCGGCGATCGGGTGGCCCGGCACCAACCACTGAGGCACCTTGCCGAATACTGCCGCGGCGTCGGCGATCACGCTGCCCTTGACGCTGCCGGCATCGGTGACGACGGCGTCGGCTCGCAATGCGCCATTCATGCGCTCGAACGTGGGCCGCATCGCGCCCAAGGG
>JBATTL010000032.1:0-2346 GCA_049670525.1 Thiohalocapsa sp.
TACATTGCCGGACACCGTCACGATCAGCGGAGCGACCACGTCGTGCGGCGGCGACTCCGCGGATATCGCGGTGACCATCAACGTGCTGCCTGGACCGAGTATCGCCCCGGATCCGATTAACCTGCAAGGCACTCCTGGGGGTGAGGTCACGGCCAGCCTTACGGTCAGTGGCGGCACCGCCGACTATAACTGGGAAACAAGCAACGGCGGCAACGTTAACCCGACGACAGGTTCATCTGTCACTTACAGCTACAGCATCCCAGTCGACGCAACAGCCGGAACGCGCACCGACGAGGTCACGGTGACGGACGAATATGGCGCCATGGACACGGCTGATGTGACGATTACCGTGACCGAACTGCCTCCTCCTCCGGGACTCGACGTGACGCCGAGCGCCTTGACGTTACAAGGTGCCGCTGGCAGCGAGGTTAGTGGAGAATTGCGAGTCACCGACGGGTCAGGCGACTTTGATGCCTCGGCGGAGAAGGGAACGGCCGAGAAGACATCGGGCGACGCCATCCTCTACACGTACAACATCCCGCCCGGATCAACCGGGATGATCCGCGACACGGTGACGGTCCGCGACACCGGTCCTGCTGTGGAGCCTGTCACTGTTCCAGTCACGATCGAGGTATTACCCCCGATCGCGGTGACGCCGTCTCCGTTGGAATTCTCCGCCTCGTCGCTAGTGGGCGTTGAGAATGAGGCCTCGGAGTCTTTCGATGTTTCGGGCGGCACGCCACCGTATTTCCTCAGCGTGGTAAGCGGCGGTAGCGGCACGGTCGAGCCGGCGCGCCTCGACACCGCAGGCTCGGCGACCTACGCGGTCGCAATTCCCGCGAGTTCGGCGGCCGTCGTAATCAGCGACCGTGTCTTGATTAAGGATTCAGGCGGCAACAGCGTCGAGGCGCCGGTGACCGTCAACGTGGCGGCCTCCGACGCCTTGTCCAGCCGTGCCGATCTAACGCCCAATGAGCGCAGCGTCGCCGTGGCCATTGAGACCCTGTGTCCGCAACTCGGGAAGATGTCGTCCCGCACGGCGGACCAGGAAGACCTGTTCCAACAATGCTCGCAGATGCTCGAGAATAGCTCCAGCAGCGGCATTCCGAATACGTTGGAGCAGGTGACGACGGAGAAGGCACGCGCCGCGACCAGCGCCGCCGTCGAGACCGGAAACCAACAGCTCGCCAACATCGGTTCTCGTCTGGCCGCGGTGCGCGGAGGCGCTACCGGGCTCAGCCTGCAGGGCTTTACGTTGAATGTCGACGGGCAGCCGGTACCGGGGCAGCTCGCCGCCGATCTTCTCACTTCGCCGCTCTCCGGCGGGGCCGCGAGCGGCGACAGCCCGTTCGGTCGCTGGGGCTTCTTCCTCAACGGCTCGTTCAATTTCGGTGACAAGGACGCCACTGACAACGAATCGGGTTTCGACTTCAGCACCACCGGAGTGACCGCTGGTGCCGACTACCGTTTCAGTGACCAACTCGTTGCGGGCGGTGCACTCGGCTATGCGACCAACGATACGACCTTCGATTCGGACGGTGGTGGATTGGATACCGAGACCTGGCATCTGGCTGCCTACGGTACCTACGGCTGGAGCGAGCGCGGCTATGTGGATGCCATCGTCGAGTATGGCTGGCAGAGCTATGATTCGAAACGCAATATCCGCTATCAGATCGCCTCGGAGACCGGTGCCGTCAGCCGGCAGGCCAAGGCCGACTACGATGGCACGCAATTCGGCGCGAGCGTCGGTGCTGGCTACGACTTCGATCAAGGGCCACTGTCCTATGGCGTCTATGGTCGGGCCGGCTACTTGCAGGTGGACGTGGATGGCTATCGCGAGCAGGGTGCGGGCGGCCTGGCCCTTAGCCTCGATGGCTTCAGCGCAACGTCCGTCACGACCACCTTGGGTGCGCGCATATCCCAGGTGTTCAACACCAACTGGGCGGTGCTGGTGCCCCAGGCTCGCGCGGAATGGGAGCATGAGTACGACAATGATGCCGACACGCTTGTCGCCCGATTTGCTGCCGACCCGACCGGCACTGCCTTCGGCGTCCTATCGGACAGCCCCGATCGGGATTACTTCCGGCTCGGGCTCGGGTTGTCCGCGGTCTTCAGGCACGGACTATCGGCATTCGTCAACTACGACACCGTGCTCGACCAGGAAGATTGGACCAATCACCTGATCGATGTCGGTGTGCGTTGGGAATTCGAGTAGCACGAAGGCTCCCTTTCGTCCGCATGCCGAAAGACGGATTCCAGGAAGGTGAAGACCACTTTGGCGCCTGGGTCGGGCTAAAGCGCGAGGCGCCAGAGGTCAGCCCAGGGATGGGCCGTCTGGCGGACGTC
>JBATTL010000033.1:0-3705 GCA_049670525.1 Thiohalocapsa sp.
GCCCGGGCGCATCGGCGGGCGAATCGACAGCAGCGGCAAACTCACCGAGACTGGACCGGATCTTGAGGCACGCATCGAGGGTCTCGGTGGCGAACTGCGGGGTTATCCGGTTCGTATCGAGGCTGACGCCAGAATGCGCGGCGGCATCCTCGAGCTCAGGCAACTCCAAGCAAATTCGGGCGTAACGCGTCTGAGCGCCGATGGCCGCATCGCCGGGCTGGTCTCCGGCGAGGACGCCCAAGCCGCCCGACCGCGGCCGCTCGACTTGCGCTTCGACTTCGATTCGCCGGATCTCGGCACCTTGCTGCCGGACGCGCGGGGTCGGCTCGCTGCCAACGGCTCGATCAACGGTACCCTGTCGGCACCGACACTGACCCTCAATCTGGATGGTCGTGATGCCGAACTCGAGGGGCAAGGCATCGAGCAAATCGCGGGGCGTGCTGAGATTGGGCTCGGCGAACGTGGTGTGTTCGAGGTCGACATCGATGGGCAGAATCTGATCACCGGTGGGCAACGTTTCGAACGCCTGCGGGTGGACGGGCGCGGCAGCATGGCCTCTCACCGACTCAATGTCGCCGTGGATGGCGATCTCCTTTCCCTCGAGCTCAGCGCGGAGGGTATGCTGGGTCAGGCAGGGGTCTATCGGGGCGGCCTGGACAAGCTGGTCGTGACGAGTGCGGAATTTGGCGTCTGGAGTCTTCAAAAACCCGCGCGCTACAGTTTCAACCAGGGTCGTATCAGCGTCGGGCCGCTTTGTATTGGCAATGGAGACAACTCCGGCGGTTGCGCTGAGTTTCAACAACAGCAGCCGGGTTTATTCGAAGTAACGGTCGACGTGCCTCGGATAGGATTGGAGATACTCAACCCGGTCATGCCGGAAACGACGCAGGCGAACGGCTTTGTCCTCGCAGACGCCAGGTTCCGTAGCGAGGCCAATGTCCTGAGCGGCAGCGCGCGAGTGCAGTTGCCGACGGGAGAGATCCAGGTCGCGATTGAAGATGCCGCGGACAAGCTCGTGTTCTCTGGCAGCGGTGTCGATCTGCGGCTTCGCCCCTCCGGTCTCGAGGCCGATTTGGCTTTACCGATGCAGGGGGTCGGACGAATTGACGGGAAGATCTCCATACCCGGTTTTGGCGTGCCTGGGGGGGGAGACCCGCTGCTGCGCGGGGGAATCGACATCCGCCTGGCCGATCTTTCTCGTGTGTCGAATCTGATGCCGGATATCACTGGTGTGACCGGTAGTATCGAAGGCGACATTGGTCTAACCGGGACGCTTGGCAAACCGGACATCCGGGGCAGCATCTTGCTGCGTCAAGTCGGTCTGACCATGCCTCTGATCGGGCTCAACATTGCGGAGACAAACATTACCGTTGAGGCACGCCGTGCGGATTCACTTCGTGTCAATGGGAGCAGTCTGGTGGGCGGCGGCCGGCTGGACATCGATGGCAACGCGGATCTTGGCGCGGATGGTCTGAAAGCCACGATGAGGGTGTCTGGCGATAAGCTGAAGGTTGCGGACAGTAAGGAGTATTTCGCCCTTATATCCGTCGACATTAAGGCCGGGATCGGCCCCGGCGGCGCCGCCGTCAACGGTGAGATCTCCGTGCCCGAAGCACGGATCATGCCGCGCACCATCCCATCCGGCGCGATACAGCCATCACCAGACGTCGTCATGGAAGCGGTTGAAGAGAAAGAGGCCGTGCCCCTGCATGTCGATGTGTTGGCCAAGCTCGGGGACAAGGTCAGAATCGAGGCGTTCGGCCTGCGGGGACTGCTGCGTGGTAACCTGCGTATCACGAAGGTACCCAACAAGGGTCTGCTTGGCGATGGCCAACTCGAGGTCGTCGATGGCACCTATCGCGTCTCGATTCCGGGTTTGGGCCTCGTCACCGCGATCGGAAAGCCGCTCACCATCGAGCAGGGGATCATTGTGTTCGCGAAAACGCCCATCGACAATCCGGGCTTGATCCTGAATGCTCAGCGTGAGGGCGGTGATGTGACCGCCGGTGTTCGCGTACTCGGCACCATCAAGAACCCGAAGCTCGCCTTTTTCTCCGAATCGGACCCGGATCTGAGTCAGGCCCAGATCACCAACTATCTCGTCACAGGTATTCCGCCCAAGAGCGACACCGAAGCGGATGACCGAGCCCTGTCGGTGGGTACCTATGTAGCGCCAAAGATCTTCATGGAGTACGAGAGCAGCCTCGGAGACCAGGCGGACAAGGTCAAGATCCGCTATGACGTGAACAAACGCATCGAAGTGCAAACCGAAACCGGCGATAGCCAGGGAGCGGATATCTTCTTCAAATTCGAGAACTGACCAGAGCGGTTTGTCCCGAAGCAGTCTCATCATGTCCGGGAGAAAGAGCCACGGGAACGGCCGTGCATTTGCGAAGTCAGCGGTCGGCCTATCTGCGCCGTGCGTATTCTTGGCGGTCTTGTCCGCGGCGCTCGCGCCGTCCATGTCCTTCGCGGCAGGTCAACCGGCTGCCGCCATCGCCTTCGACCTCTCCGAAGTCGACGACAATGGCCTGATCGGTCCCGAGGATGGAAAGCGTGCCGTCGATTATGAGTATTGCGTGCCGGACAATACCGACATCAGGGCAGAAGTCCGCGCCATCGATCCCTCCGCGGTTTTCATGGCGAGGTCTCGCGGACGCATTGGTTGCAGGGACGATGAAATCCTCGTCCTTGGCAACAGCCACCAACCGGATTTTCGATCTATTCTCCGGCGTCTTGCCGCCCTGCCATTCGTTCAGCGCATCGAGCAAGCGTTTTTTGAGTAGTCGATACGCACGCGTGAGTAACGAAGAAAATGCCTGAGGCGCGTTTGCTTGCGCCCCGCCATTGGCCGGCCTGGTTTGTCGTGGGTCTGTTTCGGCTGCTCTCGCTGCTGCCGTTTCGCTGGCAGGCGGCGCTGGGCCAGGGACTCGGCCGACTCGGGTACCGGTTTGCCGGAAGCCGAATGGAAGTTGCGCGGACCAATCTGCGCATTTGTTTACCTGAATTCTCCGATCTGGAGCGCGAGACCCTGCTTCGCGAGCACTTCCGTTGGCTCGGGCAGGCTGTGGTCTGTCAGGGTCTGAGCTGGTCTGCATCGCTGAAGCGGCTGCGGCGTATTGTACGTATCCGCAACCGCGCCTTTATCGATCAGTGCATCGCCGAAAAGCGTCCTGTGATCGTGCTTGTCCCCCATTTCATCGGTTTGGAACTGGGTGGCACCGGGTTTACCGCAATGGTGCATCCCGGCATGTATATGTACCAGCGCATTCGCAGTCCGGTCGTCGACGCGGTGGTCAGGAACGGCCGTACCCGTTTCGGCAGCATCCCCGTTGAGCGTCAAAACGACTTGCGCGGTTTGATCCGCGAGATGAAGCGTGGTACGCCGTTTTTCTACCTCCCCGATCAGGACCCGGGCCGCCTGCGGGGTGTTTTTGTCCCTTTTTGCGGTATTCCGGCGGCAACGGTGCCGACGCTCGGGCGAATCGCGCGTCTCTCCGGGGCAGCCGTCATCCCCACATTTGCCCGTTTTCTACCCCGCGGCCAAGGTCTGGAACTGGTCTTCGATCCACCGTTGGAGGGTTTTCCCAGCGGCGATCCGCAAGCTGACACCGCATTAATGAATCGGGTTATTGAGGGGCGCCTTCGCGATATGCCAGCACAGTATTTCTGGGTTCACCGGCGCTTCAAGACCCGACCCGAAGG
>JBATTL010000034.1:0-8562 GCA_049670525.1 Thiohalocapsa sp.
GTTCTCGACGGCCGCGACTGCGGCCGCGCCTGCCTCATCCACGTCTGCTTCGCTGCCCGACAGGGTCAAGCGGCCGAACGCGCCGACCGCTCGCACGTCGATCAATGTGATATTGGCGGCCTTCTCGGCCTGGTTGGCCGCATACACGATGTAGCCGGCTGGATCGGTCTCCAGGATGAACATGCTTTGACCGGGCAGAATCATCGAGCCGCGCCGGTTCTGACGGTTGATGAGTACGCTATGGTCCGGCGTAATCGCACGAATGATCTCCTTCCAGGCGACGCGGCATTTCTGTCGATCTGCCTGCGTCGCGCCCAGGTTCTGGAGCAGCATGCGGCCTGCCTCCAGGACATCACTTTGGTCGCGCTGATGGATGACCATCGAGCCAAAGGCGCGCTCGACTACCTGTTGCGCCAGGTGCACGCGGGTGGCTTTCAAGGCCATGTCGGTCAGCCGATGCACAGCCATGCCGGGTGAGACCTCCACCCACAGGCAGGCGTCACCGGGTATCGGCAGGAAGCCCTGCGATACCGTCGCCATATACTCGGCGAGTTGCGGCTGCAGCGAGTCGATAAAAACGTAAGTCCTGAGTTTGATCATCTGATTCCGGCGCCGGCGGCGATCGTGCGGCGCGGACCGAGAGTCTCGTGCGCGCTGTGGTCTCAAAACACGGCATTATCCCGCATTCTGCTCAGGTCGTGTGGGCCGGGCGCGGCAGCTCGGTCTATCCATCGCGGGACGCCGCGCTCGAGCCAGGGTCGGACCCTGGACCAGGTGCGGGCAGACCGCTCGGAACAAGTGGGGACGCGTCTGACGCATTTCGGAAGCTTGGTTCACGCGTAGGCCATGGCGTGTCCGAGGTCCGCAATAGGAGCCGGTTTAGATGTCGGAAACCTTGAATTAGCGTCTGCTGATACCAAGTCCGACCGCAGCGTCTGCTCCGCCAGTCCCTATTCGCGGTACCGGCACCCGATATTTCGATCTACTCGGCCGTCCCCTCTGGCCGCGGCCACTATAGACAACGGAGTTCCCAATGTCAGAGTTGAGCAAAGAAACCATCGAAGCCGCCATCAAGGAGTACACCGAGCCGCACTTGGGCCGTGATCTCGTCTCCGCGAATGTCGTTAAGGGCATCGATATCGAAGGTGATCAGGTCAAGCTAAAGATCATGCTCGGGTTTCCTGCCAAGAGTGTCGTCAATGCGATAGCGGACGCCGTCAGGGACAAGGTTGAGGCCGTACCTGGCGTCAGCATGGCGCAAGTGGATGTGGGATTCGAGGTTAAGTCGCACTCAGTGCAGAAGTCGCTCAAGCCCATCGACAGCATCAAGAACATTGTTGCCGTTGCCTCGGGCAAAGGTGGCGTCGGCAAGTCCACGACGGCGGTCAATTTGGCGCTCGCTCTGTCTGCGGAGGGCGCAAAGGTCGGGATACTGGATGCCGACATTTACGGTCCGTCACAACCGCGCATGCTCGGGATCACCGGAAAACCCGAGTCGAAGGATGGCAGCAGTCTCGAGCCGATGAACAGCTACCATCTTCAGGCCATGTCCATTGGCTTCCTGATCGACGAAGAGACGCCGATGATTTGGCGCGGGCCGATGGTCACCCAAGCGCTGGAGCAGTTGCTCAACGACACGAATTGGTCCGACCTCGACTATCTGGTCATCGACCTGCCCCCTGGCACGGGCGACACCCAATTGACGCTGGCGCAAAAGGTGCCCGTGTCCGGCGCGGTCATCGTCACCACGCCCCAAGATATCGCCCTGCTTGATGCGCGTAAGGGACTGAAGATGTTCCAGAAAGTGGAAGTTCCCGTACTCGGCGTAGTGGAGAATATGAGTACCCACATCTGTTCCAATTGCGGCCACGAGGAGCACATCTTCGGTCAGGGAGGCGGTGCCTCGATGTCCGAACAGTACGGGATAGACCTGCTCGGCTCGCTGCCGTTGGACATCCATATCCGTGAAGAGACCGACAGCGGCAAGCCCAGTGTCGTCGCCGATCCCGATTCGCGCGTCAGTCAGATCTACCGCGAGATCGCCCGCAAGACCGCCGCAAAGCTGTCATTGCAAGCCAAGGACTATGCCGCTAAGTTTCCGCGTATTGTGATCCAGAACAACTGATCTTTAGAGATGTGATCGCGTGATACGGTCTGTGACCCAGCAACCCCGGCGGCGGCACCAATCCGCCGTCAATCCCAGTCCGCCGTCAATCTAAGAAGACCAGGCCGCCGGTCGTGTCGTCGCCGCGCACAAGCCGTTGCCGTAGCCCCGTGAGTCGGTTCGCCCCGGTTCGCTTGACGGCGATGCCCAGCGCCTGCGGTTGGGCGATCAGCAACACGAGGCGCTTGCCGCGGGTAACGGCGGTATAGAGCAAGTTCCGTTGGAGCAGGCTGTAGTGTTGTGTCGACAGCGGTATCACGACGGCGGGGTACTCGGAACCCTGTGCCTTGTGCACGGTGGTGGCGTAGGCCAATGCGATTTCGTCTAACTCACTGAATTCGTAGTCAATGCGCCGCTCATCGAAGACGATACTGAGCCGGCCTTGTTCGAGATCGATGCCGGTGATGCGGCCGATGTCCCCATTGAAGACGTCCTTGTCGTAGTTGTTGATCAACTGGATCACCTTGTCGCCGGGCGCATAGGTCCAGCCGAAGCGCTCGATGCGCGGTTCCCCATCCGGATTGAGCTGCCGTTGTAGTTCGACATTCAGCGCCCGCGAGCCGAGTCCACCCCTGTTCATCGGTGTAAGCACCTGTACGTCACGCACGGGATCCAGGCCGAAGCGCTGCGGGATGCGCTCCATGACGGCCCTGATCAGTCGCTCGCGGATCAGTTCCGGCGTCTCGCATCGGATCCAATAGAAGTCACTGCTGGGTTGATCGTCCCTGGGTGACGCCGGTAGCCGTCCCTTGTTGATCCGATGGGCGTTGACGATGATGCGCGAGGCCTTGGCCTGTCGAAAGATCTCCGTCAGCCGCGCCGTCGGCACCGCATTCGACCCGATCAAGTCCGCCAACACCGCTCCAGGGCCAACCGATGGCAATTGGTCCACGTCTCCCACAAGTAGCAACGCGGCCCGCGTTGGTATCGCCCGCAGCAGCTGTTTCATCAACGCCGTATCGACCATCGAGACCTCGTCGACCACCACCAGATCGGTCTCCAACGGGCTGTACTGATCGCGCTTGAAACCCATGGCCTGGGGGTCGAATTCCAGCAATCTGTGGATGGTCTTAGCCTCGCGGCCGGTGGATTCCGAGAGCCGCTTTGCCGCCCGGCCCGTCGGCGCACAGAGTCGTACCTCGACACCCTTGGCCAGTAGGATGTGTAGCACGGCCTTCAGCACTGTCGTCTTGCCGACGCCGGGACCACCGGTGATGACCATGAGCTTGCGGTTGACGGCCTCGCCGATCGCTCTGCGCTGGGACTCGGATAGGCTCTGGCCCGTCTGTTGCTCGACCCAGGGCAGTGCCCTATCGGTGTCGATCCGTCCCCAGGGCAGTGGGGCAACTCCGAGCCTTTGGATACCGAGTGCGATGCCGCGCTCGGCGCGTTGCAGCGGAGTAAGCAGTAGCGCCGAATGACCATCGATGTCCTCGGCTACCAGATTTCCTTCCAGCAATTCGGCGTCGATGGCCCTGCCAACGATCTCGGGCGGAATCTCCAGCAGCTGCGCCGCGCGCTTCGCCAAATCCTCGGCCAGGGCAGCGCAGTGTCGGTCGCCTGCGATCTCCTGAAGCGTGTGGCGTATGCCGGCTTGGGCGCGAATCAGCGAGTCGCCCGGGATGCCGAGCCGTTGTGCGATCGCATCCGCGGTCTTGAAACCGATGCCGTGGATATCGAACGCCAGCCGGTACGGGTTCTCGCGAACCCGTTCGACGGACTGCTCGCCGTAGGTCTTGAAGATCCGCACGGCGCGTGCGGTGCCTACGCCATGGGATTGCAGGAACACCATGATTTCGCGTATCACCCGCTGCTCGGCCCAGGCCTCGGCAACGCGCCTTTTGCGCTTGGGGCCGATGCCCTCGAGCGTCAACAATTGCTCCGAGTTGTCCTCGATCACGTCGAATACCCGCTCGCCGAAGGCCCGCACCAGCTTGCCGGCAAACACCGGGCCGATTCCCTTGACCATGCCGGAGCCCAAGTAGCGTTCGATACCCTCCAATGTTGTCGGTGCGATCACGCGCATGTGCTGCGCCTTGAACTGGAGCCCATGCTCGCGGTCGTTGTTCCATCGGCCGCGGCATTCCACGTACTCGCCCGCCGTCACGCTGGCGGCAGAACCGATCACAGTGACCAGCTCCCGCTGTCCGCGGATCGCACGCAGAACCCGCTGTCGGGTCCGTGGAAGGTAACGCGTTCAATCGAGCCGGCAAGGGATTCGAGCGGCGGACCGTTGGCTCCAGACATGGGCGCCCCTATCAACCGGTTGGGTTCATTCCTCGGCGCTGGTCACACAGGGATGACGCTCGATGCCCGCTTCGGCCCTCGCCACGGCTCGGAAGATGGCACGGCCCTTGTTCATGGTCTCCTTCCATTCCAGCTCGGGCACCGAGTCGGCGACCACGCCTGCTCCTGCCTGGATGTGCAGCGCTCCGTCTTTGATGACCGCGGTACGGATGGCGATTGCCGTGTCCATATTGCCATTAAAGGCGAGGTAGCCCACGGCGCCAGAGTAGATGCCCCGCTTGACCGGCTCCAACTCATCGATGATCTCCATGGCGCGGATCTTGGGCGCGCCGGAAACGGTGCCGGCGGGAAAGGTCGCCCGAAGGACGTCCAGCGCGCTCATGCCGTCCTTGAGTTGACCGATGACGTTGCTGACGATGTGCATGACATGGGAGTAGCGCTCGACGATCATGCGGTCGGTGAGTTGGACGCTGCCGGTCTTCGCGACGCGTCCACAGTCGTTGCGGCCGAGATCGATCAGCATCAAATGCTCCGCGAGCTCCTTTGGGTCGGCCAGCAATTCCTGCTCCAGGGCCAAGTCCTCGTCGTCGGTATAGCCACGCCTGCGCGTTCCGGCGATGGGGCGAACGGTAACCACGCCGTCCTCGAGTCGGGTAAGGATTTCGGGTGACGAACCGACAATCTGGAACTCTCCGAGGTCCAGGAAGTACATGTAGGGTGAAGGGTTCAGGCCGCGGAGGGCGCGATAGAGATCCAGCGGCTGGGCCTTGAAAGGGATCGACAGACGCTGTGACAGTACGACCTGCATGCAGTCGCCTTCCAGGATGTAATCCTTAATGCGTGACACCGCCTCTTTGAAGCCGTCCTCGGTGAAGCCGGAAACGAAGTCGGTCTCACGTACCTCCCGCCCGCCAGCGTTCGGATTCCGTGGGGCACCGCGTTGCATCTGCCCCACCAATGAATCGACGCGCGCCTGACCGGTGGTCGGGGTGTCGCCGGCGGTCGGATCCAGATGGACGATGATATAGATGCGCCCGCGCAGGTTGTCGAATACCACCACCTCTTCCGATAGCATGAGCAGTATGTCCGGGGTGCCCATGCGGTCAGGGTTCGGGCAGGGCACGAGGCGCGGCTCGATGTAGCGGATGGTGTCGTAGCCGAAGTAACCCACCAGACCACCGGCGAAACGCGGCATGTCCGGGTGGTCAGCGACGCTGAAGCGTTGCTGATAAGCCTCGATCCAGGCCAGCGGGTCGTCGGCCTCGGCCTCCTCGATCAGCTCGCCCGCGCATTCGACACGGATCTGTTTTCCGTACACCTTGAGCACGGTGCGACAGGGTAGGCCGATGATGGAATAGCGGCCCCATTTCTCGCCGCCCTGCACCGATTCGAACAGATAGGAGTATGGGCCGCTCGCGAGTTTCAGGTAGCAGCTGAGCGGTGTGTCGAGGTCGGCGAGGACTTCGCAGACATAGGGGATGCGGTTGTGGCCCTGTTTGATGAGGGCCTCGAATTGTTGCGGGGTCATTGGACAGGCTCCCGAAAGATGGCGCGTTGAACGCGCGACGAATGCTGATTAAGACCGGCGCGGCGAACAGCCTTAGCTGCGCCATCGGCCTCCTTGATGCATTGGTCTTGTGGAGCAGTCCATACGGGTCATCCTGATGCCTCCGCCGCCAGCAGGCCCCCCAACTCCGTCATCGAGTCAATCACGGCGTCCGGTTCCGCGTCGCGGATGTCCTGGCCATGATTGTAGCCGTAGCTCATGCAGATAATACCGAAACCGGCGGCACGGGCGGCTTTCACGTCGCTGACCGAATCTCCGATCATCAAGGCTCGCGAAGCGTCCGCGCCCAACATCGAGGCCGCGTGCAACAGCGGCATCGGACTGGGCTTTTTCTCCGGCAACGTGTCGCCGCTGACGACGACTTGAAACAGGTCCCGTAGACGCGTGTCCGCGAGCAAGGGCTCGGTGAATCGCGCCGCCTTATTGGTGACACAACCCAGGCGATAGCCGCAATCGCGCAGCCAGTCGAGCCCTTCACGTACGCCGGGGTAAGGATGGGAGCGCGTGGCCGTGTTGTCGCCGTAAAGGCGCAGAAAGATGGGGCAAGCTCGCTCGAATTCCGCGTCGCTGGGCTCGCCATCCAAGGTTCCGGTTAAAGCCCGCTTTATCAGACGGTCGACCCCGTTACCGACCCAGTTGCGCACTGCCGCCTCGCCGTGGGGCGGCTGGTTGAGTTCCCGCATCATGCCGTCGACGCAAAACGCCAGGTCGGGCACGCTGTCGATCAGCGTTCCGTCCAGGTCAATCAAGATCATATCGGGGCGAATCGGGAACTGCATGTCCGCCGTTACCGTCGTGTGATGGATTGTCCCTTTTGTGTCTCGGCGGTTACTCGCCGACCGATCCGCGGGCCGGTCCCCCTGTCAGCGGGAGTCGCTCTCGTCAGCAGTGCTGGTCTCAGCGCGGGACGCCCGACAGCGCCTGACGCATCTGGGCGATGATGCCGTCGTAGCGATGCGGGTCACTGTCGGAGCCTTTGCTGAAGATGCCGGAGCCGGAGACAAAGGTGTCCGCCCCAGCGGCCTTGATCGCGGCGATATTATCCGTCTTGACGCCGCCGTCGATCTCAAGCCGGATATCGCGGCCGGTCGTGTCGATCAGTTTGCGGACCTGGCTGAGCTTCTCCAGCGCCGACGGCAGGAAGCTCTGGCCGCCAAAACCCGGATTGACCGACATCAGAAGAATCATGTCGATCTTGTCCAGCACATACTCAAGGCAGTTCAGCGGCGTGGCCGGATTGAAGACGAGCCCCGCCTTGCAGCCCTCACCTTTGATTAGCTGCAGCGTGCGGTCGATGTGCTCGCTCGCCTCGGGGTGGAAGGTGATGTAGGTGGCGCCGGCTGCCGCGAAGTCGGGGATGATGCGGTCCACGGGTTTGACCATCAGGTGTACATCGATGGGCGCGGTGACCCCGTGTTTGCGCAGGGCTTCGCACACCAGCGGACCGATGGTGAGATTCGGCACATAGTGGTTGTCCATGACATCGAAGTGGACGATGTCGGCGCCGGAGGCGAGCACGTTATCGACTTCCTCGCCGAGCTTCGCGAAGTCGGCCGACAGGATGGACGGGGCGATCAGGTCTTCTGCAGCCATCGGAAACACTCCGGTCGTCTGTGCCCGCGACGCAAGCGGTCAATGGGCGGCGATGTAGTTTTCGACCCATCATAATACTGGAAGCGGTCGGGGGTTTCACGGTTTGCGTCCGCACCGGTGCCCTGGGCAATGTCACAACCCTTCCAGATAAGCGGTTCCGCCGAGCTGGCGCATCTGACGCCTGATCCACCGGGTGCGCTGCTCGACCCGTTCCGACGGGGCGTCGAGCCGGTAGATCTCTGGATTAGGTAGAACCGCCGCCAGCCGGGCGGCCTGATCCGGCCCGAGTGCGATTGCCGGTCGCTCGAAGTAACGCCAGCTTGCGGCCCCCACGCCGAAAGTGTCGGGGCTGAACTGAGCGACGTTGAGATAAACCTCCAAAATGCGCTGCTTGCCCCAAAGGGATTCGAGCAACAGCGTGAGCCAGGCCTCCAACCCTTTCCGGACCCAGTCTCGGCCGGACCACAGGAACAGGTTCTTCGCTGTTTGTTGACTGATGGTGCTGGCCCCACGTAGCCGCCCGCCGCTCTGAAATCGCTGCCAGGCGCGCTGCATCTCCACCAGATCGAACCCGGCGTGGTTGGGAAAGCGTTGGTCTTCTGCCGCGATTGCTGCCAGCGGCAGGTTGAGGGGCATGGCGTTCCAGTCGACCCATTCGTGATAGACATGTGGTGGCGACTCGGCGCTGAAATACCCGGCCACTTGTCGAGCCAACATGAAAGCGGTTGTCGGCGGATTGAGCCAGCGTAGCAGGCCCACCGCGAGGATCGAGAGCAGGACGAAACCGCCGACCATAATGATCAGCCACTTCAGGGCGGCTGCCAGGCGTTTCCTCATGTCCATAGCGCGTTGCTCAGGCTGTCCCCGACCCCGACCCGGCGTCCGAGAATGCCTCGTGCATGGCCTCGAACACCGCGACAGCCCCCGACACGACGGCCTCGGCATCCGCGCTCGCACGCTGGCCGGCCCAGTCGGACGCACGCTCTTGAAC
>JBATTL010000035.1:0-2014 GCA_049670525.1 Thiohalocapsa sp.
GCCAGGAGCTCGGTCATGAGCGAGAGCCGATTACTGCGGTTTACCTCGGCCGATGACGGCAGCATTTGCGATTCGCGGGGAGAAATCTGCCTATGGGTTATGGCCCCCAGCAAATGCTATCATTGCAATCATTCGTAGTAGCTTTCGGGAGTGGTAGATGGCAAACCTCGTCGTGCGGAACCTGGATCCCCTTATCGTCGATGCGCTCAAGCAGCGTGCCGCTCGGCATGGTCGGAGCGCCGAGGCCGAACATCGCGCGTTGCTTGAGGAACTGCTGTTGCGTCCCAAGGGCAAGAGTTTCACGCAAGCCCTCGCGAGCATGCCGAACGTCGGCGAGGATGACGACTTTGCAAGAGTAGAGGACCAGGCTGCGCACGATCGTGTATTTGATTGACACCAATATCATCAGTGAACGGCGTAAGCGATCGAAGGCCAACAACGGGGTTCGCGCATTCTTCAAGCGGGTGGCCCAAGAAAACGCGCGGATGTTTATTTCCGTCGTCACTGTCGGTGAGCTGCGCCGTGGGGTGGAGCTGATCCGACACCGGGGCGATCATCGCCAAGCAAGACAGCTGGAGAAATGGCTTGTTCAGTTGCTCGTGGATTACGAGGATCGTGTTCTGGATATCACCGCTGATATCGCTCAGCTCTGGGGCCGCCTGCGTGTGCCTCATCCAGAAAACGCATTGGACAAACAGATCGCCGCAACCGCATTGATCTACGATTTGACAGTGGTCACACGCAATCATAAAGATTTCTCGAAAACAGGTGTTCAGCTGCTGAATCCGTTCGAGGAATAGCCAAGGTTCCAGGCAAAACACTCCGGTCGCCATCCACGCCGTCCAACAACCGCGCAGGCCTGTGCTGCGGTTTTCCGTTTCTTCCCGATGAGTACCGCGACAGCATTCGCCCAACGAGGACGTGAGGGACGTTCTCCCAGCGGCGAAGGGTTTGAGCGATGCGGCGATTTCAACGGCGACTCCGATCGCAATACCGGCGGCTGGGTAGCGTGCTCACCGTGCTCGGGCTCATGTCGCCAGCCGTGGTTTTCGCCGCGGAGATCCAGGTCGGTCGCTATGCGACTGTGCGGGCGCTGCCAACGCAAGAGCAAGTCCAACTCCTCTCGGCGATCGTCAACGTGGTGTTTCCTGCATCGGTGGTCACCGTCGGGCAGGCGATGCGCTACCTGCTGGAGCCCGGCGGTTATCGGCTAGCTGATGAAGCAGCGGCAAGCCCCGTAAGGGCGGCTCTGCTGAAACTCCCACTACCGCATGGACATCGCGCGCTGGGCCCGATGCCGTTGCGGATCGCCCTCGAGACCCTTGCCGGCCCGGCGTTTCGCTTAGTCGAGGATCCGCTGCACCGGCTGGTCAGTCTCGAGCGCTGTGTTGCCGCGCAACCACAGCCGGCCATATCGCCCGCTGTGTCATCGAGGTAAGCCGATGGAAATCGTCCTTGTCCTGTTACTCGTGATCGGTGCCGTGAGCCTCGGCTCGGATCAGCCACCCGCCGCGGAGCGCGCAACCAAAACCGCCGAGGTAGTGACGGTCGATCAGATGACACAGACAACCGAGCAACAGCCCTGTCGATACGGTGAAGGACTGTTGCCCCAGCGAAACCTCTCGCGTCCCTGGACCGGGGAGGCGCCCCGATGATTCAGTATGGGCAGCCCCTTGCCGGCACCCTCTTGGTGGTTTTGGTGATGTCATCGGTCGACGCCAATCAGCCGATGTCCGCAGCGGCCGCGCGCTCGGCACTTGGGCAGACGACGCAGAACATGACGCCGCTCTCGCCGCTGGAAAGCCAACGCGCCGACACCTGGCAGATCTCTGAATCCGAGTGGCGCCGCTACCAAAGCCTAATGGAAGGCGTCCGCGGCAGTATCAGTCCGGCCAACCTCTCACCGATCGAGGTGTTGGGGATCCATGCGCGCGACGAGGCCGAACGCCGGCGCTATGCCGAACGCTGGGCGCAGATGATGCGCGATGATGCAGACCGCATCCTGGCCTTTCAG
>JBATTL010000036.1:0-2160 GCA_049670525.1 Thiohalocapsa sp.
GGGCTCGCTGCTCGCGCTGGCCAAAGAGATCGAACGTCGCAGCTTAGGGATTCCGATTGCAATTGCCGGCAAGGAGCGAGACCGGACCGGCGAAATAGACGCGATGATCGAGGCCGGCCTCATACGCTATCTTGGTGTCTTGCCCCATGCGGACGTGCTCGCGCTGAGCGCCGCAGCGCTCGCAAATATCAACCTTTCGCCGGTCGAAGGCATGCCGAGAACGACGCTTGAGACTCTCTCTGTCGGCGGCAACGTCATTGTCACCAAGGGCATCCCGGAGTTCGATGCCTTGGCAACCGACGCCGTGGTCGACCCACGCCAGCCCGCGCAAGTCGCCGATGTCTTGGAGCGAATGCTGTCGAAGCCAGTGGTTTTTCCGTACATAATTACTCAACATTATGTGTCGGAGACCGTGCCCGCCTTGCACCACGCGTTAATCGCTGCTTCGCATTGATGAAACGCCGGTAACCGCGCCGTCACTGGCGCGCGCCGACCAGCTTTCATGCCCGGCGCCGCGTCGTGGCTCCCGTTTGCGCTGTTACCTGCCGTTGCCCAAAATAAGAATGAATAGCGCCCCTCGACAAAAGCCTCATGTCGTTTACTGGAACAACCTCCCAGCGCCCTACATGATCGACCGGTTCAACGCGCTCGCGCTTAGGGGAAACGTGAAGATCGAGGTGTGGTTCAGCGACCTTGTCTCGTCGTCGCGCAGCTGGGACGTCGACCCGGCAACATGGCATTTCAGCTACCGGGTGCTGCCAAAGCTCCGACTGCCGGGCACATCGTTGTCTTGGGTCCTGCCGGCCCCAATGCTAACGACCCCCTGCGACATCGTCATCAGCCTGTACTCGGAGCCCGCCTTCATCCTCGGATGGATGGTCGCAAGGATCCGGGGCAAGAAAACAGGATTTCGGGTCTTGAAGACCTTCGATCGCTGGACGCCGCGCTCAAGACTCCGCAGCGCCATCAAACGCTTCATGTTCAGCCGCGCCGACGCCATCGAAACACCCGGCCCAGATGCGCGGCAGTATGCGATCGACGGCGGGGCGCGTCCGGATCGCATCTACTATCTACCCCACACTGTCGATCTCGCCTACCTGCAGTCCCGAAGTACTCACGCGCGGCAGAACCGAGAGGCAACCCGCAAGGCGCTCGGACTAAAAGGCGTCGTATTCCTGTATGTCGGACGCCTCTGGTGGGGTAAAGGTGTCGACAGCCTAATCGATGCCTTTTCCTCTTTTCTAAGAAAAACGTCTCGTCCGACCTCGTTATTGATCGTCGGGGATGGACCGCCCGAAGAGGAAGCCCGCCTGCACGCGAAAGTAGTGCGCTCAGCACCCGGACGAGTCATATTTGCAGGATTCCAGCAAAAACAGAATCTGCCGGACTGGTACGCACTCGCGGACGTTTTTGTATTTCCGACGCTCGGCGACCCATATGGCATCGTTATCGAAGAAGCAATGGCATGTTCCTTGCCAATCATCAGCACTGATGCGGCTGGCGACATAAGTGCTCGCATAAAAGACGGCATCAATGGTTATATCGTCCCATCTGAAGCCCCAGCTATGCTCGCCGCTGCAATGTCCAGCATTTCGCGCAGCGACGAGTTCCGACAGAGCATGGGGCGCGCTGCTGCAGCTAGCGTTGTCAACCACACCCCAGAACAATGGGCCATGAACTTCGAGGATATGACTCGGAAGACCTTGCGCTGGGCCTGACCGGCGGCGAACTTGCGCTCCACGCTTCGGGACCGTTCGCCCCGCCGGGCAGCATTCGGCGCTGATCACGCGCATCTCCGCACCAGTGAGTGCAGCGCAGCCTCGCTGATACCCCTGCCGCCAGCGCTGTCAGTGGTCGAATGTGCGGCGCCAGCATCTCGCGCAGCACCGCCTCTTTGCGCTCGTCGGTGTATCTGGGCACGCGTCGTTCTCGCCTCCGCCGCCTGTTGCGGTTACAGTCTTTGAAGGCAGAGGCAACAACTAGCCGAACACAAGGGGCGCCACACGACTCAACACAACGCCCTCATAACAGCGCCAGGGCAATCGCATCAGTCCGCCCGAATATTCGGAGAGCCTGATGATGACGTTGAGGGCGGCGCGCCTGGCGCGTCGAAGAGCAACTTGGCCAAGTAGCGGTGATCCCAGCCGGCGGTGTTGCGCT
>JBATTL010000037.1:0-2787 GCA_049670525.1 Thiohalocapsa sp.
CCTCTGGCGTTCGGGAACACGATGTTCGCGTCCCCTCGTTGCGGTTCGCGTCACCAGGTTTTCAAGACGGCGACCGTTGGCTTGGCGAGCGGTATTCACCGTTCTTTGCGACCCTTGCCGATCACACGAAGATGAGCGCCGGTACCGAGGGTCATATCCTCGCGTTTCAGTCCGGTCATTTCCGACAGACGCAGGCCCGTCTGCACGGCCACCAAGAGAAAGGCGTGATCGCGTCGGCCGAACCAGGTGCCGCACTCCGGTGCGCTCAGTAAGGCATCGACCTCCGCGCGCGTGAGAAACGCGACCAAAGCTCGGGTGAAGCGCTGAGAGAGAGGGGATGGCGAGGACGCGCTGGATCTGCGCCGCATGCTCCGGGCGCTCAAAGGCGGCGTAGCGGAAAAAGGAGCGGATCGCCGTCAGGCGCAGATTACGACTGCGGCTGCCGAGCTGGCGATGCTGCTGCAGATGCTCAAGAAAGGCCCCAATCAAAGGGGCGTCGATCTCCTCGAACATCAACTGCGAGGGCGCCTTATGCAGCCGCTGCTGGGTGAACTTGAGCAACTGGCGGAAAGTGTCGCGATAGGAGCTGATCGTGTGCGCACTCACCTGGCGTTGTTGCATCAAGCGCTGGGTGAAAAAACGCTCCAACAGAGGCGCAAAGCTGGGTGCGGTCATAGCTGACCCTCCCAGCGGTGCTCAAGTCGATTCATTGCCTCTTGCATCAACTCCGGCCAGCTGCTCAGATACCAATAGGTGTCACTGACGTGGACGTGGCCAAGATAGGCGGACAACAGGGGGAGGCGCCGTTCAGGGTCCTGATCGTCGCGGTACCAGTTGAGCAGGGTGTTCGTGGCGAAGCGGTGACGCAAGTCATGGAGTCGTGGTCCGTGACTCTCGGACGCACCGCGCAGACCAACCTGCCGCGACAACGCATAGAAGGCCCGGTGGATCTGTCCGTTGTCGAGTCGGTTTCCCCAGCTTGAGACAAACACGTAGGACGACACCGGCCGCCCGGCCCAATGCTGCTGGCGCCTGGCCAGGTACTCCGCCAACACCTGGCAGGTCGATGTGTGCAAGGGCACCAGACGCGTCTTACCGAACTTGGCACCGCGCACGGTCAACACCCCGGCCTCAAGATCGACATCTTGCAGCTCCAGGTGACGCGCCTCGCCGAGTCGCAGCCCGGTGACGCTCAGCAGCCCGAACAGGCAATAGTAGACCCAGGGAAGCAAGGCACCGCGTTCGTAGCGGTGCGGCATGTCGAGCGCGGCGCGAAGTAAGCGTTCGATCTCTTCGTCCGAGTACAAATACGGTCGTGCCCGCTTGGGTTGGAAGGGCAACAACCCGGTGGGCGGGATCTGCGTGCGAGGATCGGTGGCGCTACGATAACGGGCGAAACCGCGCACGAAGCTCAAGCGCTGCGCCCCCGCCTGAGGCCGGCCGGCGCCGCCTTGTTGAGCCCAGTCGAGGGCCAACGCATTGGTGATGTAGGTGGCGCCGTGCTGCTCCATGAAACTGACGAAACACAACAACCCCTTGCCCGCCTCGCGCAGCTTAAACCCAAGGTCCCGGCGCACGATCAGGTAGTCTTGAACCGCCTCCCGGAGCGTGTTCATTCCCCACCTCCTGGCCATGCCAGGGCCAATGCCCGCAACGCTTCGACATCGACTTTTGTGTAGATCTTGGTGGTCTCGGGACTGCGGTGACCGAGCAGATCGCCGATCTCGATCAGCGAGGCGCCGCCGCGCAGCATCCGGGTGGCCAACGCGTGGCGAAACTGATGGGTGCCGTGGGTCGGCGCTTGAACGCCTGCGCGCTCGATCGCATGGTGAACGACCGAGCCGACCGCACACTAGCTCAAGAAACCGCGCACCGGGGCCTTGTGGCGCAAAAAGAGGCGCCGGCTGCGGCTATGTGGTCGCCCGTGCTGGAGATAGGCGACGATCGCCTCACCAACATCGCCCGGTAAGGGTAACGTGATGCGCCGCCCGCCCTTAGCGCACACGCTGAGCGAGCCCTCTGTCCAATCGATGTCATCGAGTTCGAGAAACGCCACTTCGCTCGAGCGCAAACCCAGTCGCGCAAGGAGCAGCAGAATGGCATAGTCGCGACGCCCCATGGCGGTGGATCGATCGACACTGGCAAGCAGCGCGTTCACTTGATCATCGGCGATCGCCCGGGGAATCGACGTCATTGACCAATTGGCCACCGGTGGAATCGCCGCGGCCAAATCAAGGGTGAGATCTCCGCGGTAGCGGACATACTGGAGGAAGGAGCGCAGCGCCGTTGCCATGAGCTTTGCCCGTTTGATGTGGAGCTGGTGGGCCTGCCGCTGGACAAAGCCGACGACGTCGCTGGCGTGCAACTCACTGAGTTGCAAATCTAAGTTCCCAAACCGCTGCGTCAGCAGCTCACGGACGAAGGGCAAATAGTTGATGATGGTCGCACTGGCCAGTGCCCGCTCTTTCCGGAGATACCGTTCGAATTCCTCCACACAACATTCCACCGGTGTCGTTGCAGCTGCCGGCTCCTCGTCTGGAGGGATCGCCTCTGCCCGACGCAGAAATGCCAGCAAATACCGCAGCGCGGCTGCATCACCCCCGCCAATACGGACTTCACAGGCGCGATGGCTGAGGTACTGCTCCGGATGCAGGGACGAGAGATCCCGGAGCGTGACGCCATTCTGCACGAGCCACCGACTGAAGTCCGACGCGAGCCGAACTTGGCGCTGCAACGAGTAAGAGGAATAACCTTGCTCACTCATCCACTGCGCAAACGAGGCGATAT
>JBATTL010000038.1:0-3736 GCA_049670525.1 Thiohalocapsa sp.
GGGTCGAGACCGGACCTTGCCGCGACCTTCCGGGTGGCACCTCAGTGTGGGACAAATGGCCGGTGGCGAGGTGGGCGAATCTTGGAAGTTCGTGACGAAATAGTCTTGGAAACAACACTTTACCGTCCCTGATGATCCGTCCTCTGTTTGCGTGCATTTCGTAGCTCCTGGATTCGGTCTCCACGGAGCTCGCGTCGCACAAATCGTTCAAGCCGTTTGCTAGCGCTCACACATACTCCGAATCGATTGATAATCCCAGCAGGTGTTCGGGTATTGACTCGTGCCTGAAGCGGTCTTGATTCTCGCTCGTAGCTGGCCCTGTGTGATCGGCATCGACTTGCTCACGCGCAACCTCCCGTCACCTGAGTTGATTTTAATAATAGGCAACAACGTAGGCGCACAGGCAAAGACCCGGCCTTGTGCAAACGGCTACACCCTGTCGACCAACAGACTCAAGATCATAGTCAACGTCGGTTGTTTCTGGACGGTGTAGCGGAAGCTCATCACGGTGACTCCGTCAGCCGTTCGAGATTCTCAAGCATTTTCAGCAGCTCGCGCTCCATCCCGTGCTTCAGGACAGCCGTCCCCAGCAGTGGTGGGATCGAGAACCCGGGTTCGAGCTCGGCCCGATACTTGACATGCACTTGCCTTCCACGCGGTTGCAGCAGCCATTCGGTGTGCCCGGCGGTGAAGTTGCTTTGTTCCGGAACAATCACGGCGACCAGCCGCGTCGGCGACTCGTGCACGTCTTCGACGCGCCGCAGTGTGCGGCATTGGCCCAGAACACAGGCCTCGATTACCGTACTGACCCTGGCATCGTAGAACTGCGGCGCGGCAAGAATCTCGCTTTGTGTGATGGATGGGTTCAACTCGGTCAGATTCGCGTAGTCCGTCAACCGGCGATGGACCGCGGCGGCCGGCGCATCAATAAGAATGTGGGCGGAAAGCAGATACCGCCCTTTATCATGCGCGACGCGCAAATCGAGAAGGTCGCCGGCGCCTACCGTAGACAGAACCAGCAGCCCGCACAGGGGCAATGCCGGCGCGAGAGAGCGCTTGTTGTTCGTCCGAGACTGGCGCACCTTGATCGTCGACCTCCGTTGGTCGCTGTCGGTCGTGGCCAGTCCGCCCCTCAGTTTGACACCGTACAAGCGGCAACCCGTTTCACGCCAGCCTTGGCGATCCTGTTGTCCTTCGGGCCGGTGTCGTCTAGCGTTTCCTTCGGGCAAACGCCTCACCGAGACCCCCATTTCCGATCGAATCGGCATGAAGTTGGCGCCGAGACCACTTCCGCGATCTCCGCCCAACGCACCAACAACGTGCCTGCTGGACTCACATCAGGGCCGCCCCGCGCTTACCAAGCAATTCCCGCAGTATCGAGCGATGGCAGCGTGTTTCATCTTCGCAGTAGCAGCCGAGAGCAAAGTTGGTTTGGTGCGACAAGGCGGCTAGTAGGTCCAGATCTCGCCGAGCCTCGGAGGCGTTCATCTCTGCCAAGAAGCGTCGCCTGAAGAGCTTCCAGGTCTGATCGTCTTGGGGTCGCGACGCCTTCAGCAGGGCTTCGCTCGGCGCGAGATTGGGAAACCACAGATCGTAGATGTCGCGGCTGCTGTATTCCGACCTGGGCACGCCACGGGGCGGACGCCGGACGGTTCCGATCCGAAGCCCCTCCGACCGCAAGCGAGGACTACCTAGCCTGACGATGCGAATGGTCATGGTGAGACCGTTGGTGCAATAAGGCGATCTCTGTCAAATCTCACAGCGGCTGACTGGTCTCGACGCCCGCCTTCCGTGCCACACCGCCAGTCACATAGCTCGGCAATGTCCGTGCTGGGGCGCCTGCCGATGCTCGTTGAAGGCGACCCTCGATCCGGCGCCACCTGCTCTGCGAGTGTCCGGCAATCGCCTAAGTGGAAGATTCGATGCGTGGCTGGATCGGTCGAAGGACGAAAGAGCGCGTCTTGCCCCACTTTCTTCGTGTTCAAGGATCGCATGCTATCCGATACGCTCCGAGTTCGCCTTGGGTGAATGCGACGACTCGGCGTTTCCCTGACGGCGTTGATTCAGAAAGCTGGCCATGATGCCAGGTGGACCATTTAAACCGAGGACAAACCACATGAAAACGATGACATGCAAACAACTCGGAGGTGCCTGCGAGAGAGAGAGTTTCATGCCAGTTCTTTTGAAGAGATCGCAGAATTGAGTAAAGAACATGGCATGGAAATGTTTCAGAGCAAGGATGAAGCGCATCTCAAAGCAATGGCCGACATGCAGAAACTCAGGCAGAAACCAGAAGCGATGAAGGACTGGTTTGAAAAAAAGAAAAAGGAATTCGAGGAGTTACCGGAAGAATAGCAGGTTGCTCTCCGCTTGAAACAACGGGCGGTCTTTTGTGCTCCGTGCATGAGCTGCGGCCCCGCGCGATCGATCGCGAACTTCACCGAGGTGGACTCCAGGGGGACTGTCAGATCGATCCGGGCAGCCGCGATAGCCGCCGATCGCCATCATCGCAGCGCCGCCAGCAGGGCGCCGGAACGTTGCAGGGTCCAATAGATACCAGCCGCGCTGACAGCGCCCCCCGGGATCCAGCCTGTCCATCGCGGCCAGCAGACAGGCAGTCGCCCCATTGCCCAGAGGAACAACCAGATCAGCGCGACGAACCCGAGTTGCGCCGTCTCGACGCCGATGTTGAAAGCGGCTAGGTCCAATAGCCAGGCGGGGTCGATCTGATCGGGATTCAGTTGATCGATAAAGGCGCCTGCGAGCGCGAGGCCGTGGACCAGTCCGAAGCCGAAGGCCAGCGCAGCGCCATGGCGCAACCTGCCGAGCAGGCTGGCGACACCGACATAGGCGATGGTCAGGCCGATCACTGGCTCGATCCAGGCACCGGGTACCGGCACCAGACCCGCGGCGGCGAGGCCGAGGGACAGGCTGTGTGCCGCAGTGAATGCGGTCACAATCCAAGCGAGTTGCCGTGGACGCCGTTCGCCGGCGACGAGGCCGAGCAGAAACACCAGATGGTCCAAGCTGACGGCGACATGGTGGATGCCAAGCTCCAGGAAGGCGAGCGTCGGGCTCGGGCCCGCAGTCGGCGGAATCCCGCTCGATCTGTCAGCGGCATCTCGGCTCGATGCCGGAGCCCGTATCGGACCGGCCGAGAGGTCGCCGGTGACCGGCAGGGCCTCGAGTTCTATCCTGGCGGTGAGCACCTCCGGCAGACCACTGTTCAACGCCGGATAATCAGTCAAGCCGGCGCTGGGACTCGCACTCGGGACGTCCGACAGGACGATGCGCACCCCATCGCCAGCGCTGGCGGTAACCTCCTTCCAACCCGATTCGTCCGAACGCCGGCGGTCGCGATAGTCCACGGTCCGGGGAGTGTCGATCACCTCGGCGCTGTGCAGGACCAGGCCAACTCTCAGGCTCGGTAATCCGGCCGCGCCTGCAACCAGCTGCCAATCGAACTCGCGCAAGGCGAGTGCGACCGGCGCGCCGTCGGCAGAAAGCTCGATCCCGCACCGGACCGCTTCGGTCCGCTGCTGCACGAGGGCATCCCATTCGCCGGTCTCGGTAGTCCCGTCGCCGTCGCTATCCGCATCCGCCGCGGCGAGCAGCGTTGGAATCTCGGCCAGATCGAGTCGGTAGTGAATGCTGATCCCGCGTGCGGCGACCTCAATCGCCGCGGCGCGACTGACGGTCGCATTGCCCAGCGGGTGGGCCACCGCCATGGTCGACC
>JBATTL010000039.1:0-9152 GCA_049670525.1 Thiohalocapsa sp.
GCGATAGCCCTGGCGGCGGCAAGCCGGCGATGTGGCCGGACACCGCGGCGATGACCTCGGTATCAAAACGGTGGTGCTTGAAGATCGGGATCATGGGTTTGTTGATGCGTTTCTGCGACTTGAAGGCACGGAGTTGCCTGTCGATATAACCCTGCGGAAGACCCGCGATTCGCGGGTACTTGCCATTCTCTCCACCGGCTCCCCGCTCGCCATGGCAGGACTTGCAATAGCTGTACACGGCCTCCCCGGTAACCTCCTCGGCCCAGGATGCGTTAACGCCCGCAATCAGCACCACGTCGAGCAGGGCAATGCCGATGATGCGTCTTGCTGATTGGATTCGGAGCATCGTAACGGCTACCTGACGCGTATGTCTGACGCGGATGCTTGGCCTAATCGCTTGACCGGCCCCGTTGTCGGCCGCTTCGTCCTGCTCATCAAGCCGACCGCGTATGTTAACAGCGCAAGCCTACCCCTTCACCAGTCAGTTTCGGGTGAGATTCGGTTGACGGCCGACAACGCGGCCGCGCCGGTCGCATGTTTGAATGCCGGGCGTGCTTTGTCGAACGCGTTCCCCGAGGCTCAAGCTGTGAATCGAAAGACTCTAATCATCGCGGCCATGCTGATCCCGCTCGTGCTGTTCGCATTTGCCGTTATGTCGCCGGACGAACCGGAATTCACCGTGCTCGAACAGAACGAGGCCTTCGAATTGCGCGAGTACAAGCCGTACGTGGTGGCGGAGGCGATCGTGGAGGGGGGCTTCGACGAGGCCAGCGACCGCGCCTTTCGCATCCTGGTCGCGTACATCCAGGGCAACAATCTGGGTGGCCGAAATCTGCCGATGACGGCGCCGGTAAAGCAACAGCCAATCGTCAGCGACGGCGAGCGAATTAGCATGACTGCGCCGATGACCCAGCCCGCCGATGCGAACGCGGACAGCTGGCTGTTCCAGTTCGTCATGCCCAAAGAGTACATCCTGCCGATGCTACCCAAACCCGTCGACGAACGCGTGGCGCTTCGGCCGGTGCCCGCACGCCTCGTCGCTGCACGCCGCTATCGCGGCGGTTGGCGGGAGCCAAAGTACCGGGACAACGAGTTGGTGCTGCTGGACGCGCTGCAAGAAGCAGGCCTAACGCCTGTGAGCACCCCGGTGTTCGCGCGCTATAATGCCCCGTTCGTGCCAGGGTTTCTGCGCCGCAACGAGGTTCTGGTGGATGTCGAGCGCCAGTAGGTCCGGCACCATCCAGGGCGACAATGGCGAGGAACGGGCAATGCCCTGAACGCCATCGTTGTCATCCCCGCAGTTTTCAACTTCCGCCGGCCGGGCGCCGGTCGAATCGAGGTCAGCAAGATGCACACCCAATCCAGCGTTGTCGCGCCGGTCAACACCATGGCTGCAACGGAGCACAAGAAAGTACAGCTGCCGTCGGCGGTGGACGCCCCGCGCGACACCTTTGCCACTATGCAGCTGAATGAGATCAGCTACTATGCCGACGGCCCGGATGACACGCGTCCCCTGGTGCTGCTGCATAGTATCAACGCCGCCCCCAGCGTGTTTGAGATGAAACCGTTGTTCGAGCACTACCGGGGCAAACGTCGCGTCTACGCAATGGATCTTCCGGGTTTCGGCTTTTCCGACCGCAGCGACCGAAAGTACTCGCCGGAACTCTACGTCAACAGCATCGCGTGGTTTCTAGCCAATATCGTCAAGGCGCCCGCGGACGTGGTTGCCTTTTCACTGAGCTGCGAGTTCGCGGCCCAAGCTGCACTGGGCTCCCCGGAGCGATTCAACACGCTGACACTGCTCTCGCCCACGGGCTTCAGCAAACGACGCCTCCCCTCGGGCAAGACCAGCCAGCGCTTGCATCGCGTGTTCACATTGCCGGGGTTTGGCGAAGGCCTGTACCGGCTGCTGACAAAACATGCCGGCATTCGCTATTTCATGCGAAAGAGCTACGTCGGCGAGCCGCCCGCCGAGCTGATCGACTACGCCTATGCCACGTCGCATCAGCCCGGCGCGCATCACGCGCCCTATTATTTCCTGTCCGGCCAGCTGTTTACCGCCAATGCCGCCGAGGCGATTTATGCCAAGTTAGGCTTGCCCGTGCTGGTACTCTATGATCGCGATGCCAACGTCACCTTCGATCGCTTGCCGGAGATCCTGGACCAGCATCGCAACTGGCGGGCCGTCCGAATTGAGCCCACGCTGGGCATCCCACAATGGGAGCGGCCGACGCTCAGCATCCAGGCGATCGACAATTTCCTGAGCCAAGCCGAGGCGGGTGCTTTCGACAGCGCGGCAAGCGGTTAGACGATTCGCCCACTGGCGCGGACCGACGGGGGCCGAAGCGTCGTCGTTCGGCATTGCCCTAGCGCCGCTGCATCGAAAGCTGATGTGCGTCCGTCCGGTGCCGTCGCGACGGTTTCGGGAACCCTGGTTTCCCGATCCGACTCCAAACACCTTAGAATCGTAGGATCTGTCCTGGCACCGATGTTCTCGGCGCCGGGCAGCGCGCGGTAGCAGCCACGGCACCCGGAAGTCGCTTTCATGCCCAGCCAGGCCATCTTCTCATCCCGGTCCCTGCCGCGTCCTGCTGCGACGCGCCGTCACCGTCGTTGTCGCTGACGCATGCTCGCCCCTAATAAGATCCTGGAACGTTTGAAATCGCGCCTGGCCGAGACGCTGGGCGGGCTGCCGCTCGGTGCCGGCGATGCGCCCGGCGAACCCGTATTGTTGTCTCTGCTGCTGTCGCTGCCGAGGCCGCCGATTGGCGCGCCGCAGCTCGATGGCCGGCAGTTCCAGTTTCTTCATGGCCATGGAAGCGAGATGCAGGCAGGATACGGCTGTGCGGCGGAGTGGGAAGCCGACGGCCCGGACCGCCTTGATCGATTGGCGCGCATCGCCACCGGCGTCAGTCCGCGTTGGCATCGCGTCGATCCGGATGAGACCGGTTTCGACGCCTTCGCGCTGCTCGGATTCGCTGCCGGCTCGGATGCCGGCCCCCAGGTCGAGGATCACTTGCCGAACGCGATTCTGTGGGTGCCGGAGATCGGCCTGCGTGTCCAAGACCGCCAAGCCGTATTGATGCTCTCCGCCAGATTGCCCGCCACGCGGGCGGAACTTGAGCTCGTTTGGAACGCGGCATTGGAACGTCTGGTGCCCAAGCTCTACCTACCCTTGCCGGGTCCGCTGATGGCGGCGACACTTGCGCGTGATTTCGCGGAGCCGGACTTTGGCGGTTGGTCGGCGCTGATCGGCGACGCTTTGGCCGAGATCGAGGACGGTGCGTTGGAGAAGGTGGTGTTGTCGCGCCGGCTCGACGTCACCGGTCCGCGCTGTTTTGACGTCGGCCGATTGGTTGGCGCACTGAGCTGTCTGTTTCCGTCCTGTCAGATCGTCAACCTGCGTCGCAACGGCAAAAGCTTCGTCGCCGCGACACCGGAGCGCCTGCTCAGCCGACGCGGCTCCCGGCTGACCGTGGATGCGATTGCCGGGACCGCGCCGCGGGCCGAGAGCACCGAGCGGGACGCCGAGCTGACCGACGCGCTGCGCAACTCCGATAAGAACCTGCGCGAGCATCGCTGCGTCATCAATGCCATCACCGATGCGCTGTCCGACTGCTGTGATGATATCGCCACGCCGTCGCAGCCCTTGGTGATGCAGTTGGCCAATGCGCAGCACCTATGGAGCCCCATCGAGGCCGCACCGCGAGCCGGTGCCAATGTCTTTCAATTGGCCGAGTGTCTGCATCCGACACCGGCCACCAATGGCCAGCCCCGTGACCTGGCGCGGGACTGGCTGCGCGTCGGTGAGCCCTTCGACCGGGGTTGGTATACCGGTGCCGCCGGGATCGTCGAGCCGGATCTGAGTGGCGAACTCTGGGTGCTGCTGCGCTGCGCGCGGATTTGCGGCGATCGCGCTGAACTGTATGCGGGCGCCGGTATCGTCTCAGGCTCCGACGCGCGATCGGAATGGGACGAGACCGAGGCCAAGCTCCAGGCAATGCTCACCGCGCTGCAGTACGCGTGAGCACCTGAGTCCCTGTGCGTGACAGAGCAGCCGCCATCGAACGCTAATGGTCGCGACGGCCCGGATATCGGCCGTCTCAATTTCCGCTGGTGCGCCGCGCTGCTGGATGGGCTCACCGCCGCTGGATTGAGGCTCCTGGTGCTGTCGCCGGGCTCCCGTTCGACACCAGTGGTGCTCACTGCCCAGCGACGTCCCGTGTTGGATCTCGTGCCCATCCTGGACGAGCGCAGCGCCGCCTTCTTTGCCCTTGGTGCTGCCCGTGCATCGGGTCTTCCGGTAGCGCTGCTGGCCACGTCCGGCAGTGCGCCGTCGCACTGGTACCCAGCCGTGATCGAGGCGCACGAATCAGGCGTGCCGCTGATCCTGCTCAGCGCCGACCGTCCGCCCCGAATGCGCAACTGGGGCGCGAATCAGACCATCGATCAGACCCGACTGTTCGGTGCCTTCGTTCGAGAGAGTCACGACCCTGGTTTGCCGCAGCCCAATCCCGCCGCGCTCAAGGCCATGCGTGCCTTGGGGCTTCGGGCCGGCAATGTCAGCCGAGGCCCGCGCCCAGGCCCGGTGCATCTGAATCTGCCCTTTGACGAACCACTGGTGCCCATCGGCGATTGCCAATCCTCGACGGAGCCGACCCGTCCGTGCCGCGATGCATTCACCGAACCTGCAGCCGCCGAAGCCACCATACCCGACTTCGAGTTGCCCGTCGGGCGCGGCCTGATCCTCTGCGGTCCCGGCAGCTTCGGCAACGCATTCGCGCCAGCGCTGCGGCGATGCGCGCATGGGCTCGGGTTACCGATCCTGGCAGACCCGTTATCCGGGCTGCGCTTCGGCGCCGAGTCCGACGCTGTCATCTCCGGTTACGATGCCCTGCTGCGCAATCCCCGAGCCGCGGATACGCTGCGTCCCGACTGGGTCCTGCGTTTTGGTCGCGCGCCGGTGTCCAAACGTCTCGGTCAGTGGCTCTCCGACATTCCGACTATGCTCATCGACCCAGCTGGCGGCTGGTCCGATCCGACCCATGACGTCTCGCATCGGCACTGCGTTGAACCAGCAGCCCTGTGCGATGCATTGTCTGCGGCGCAGGCTGACGCCGTCGATCAGGCCTGGGCGCGGCGCTGGCTCACCGCCGACCGCCGCATACTTGAGCTTGCCGACGCTTTTCTGGCTGACGCCGGATGGTTCGAGGGCCAAATCATCCGCGCGCTGTTGCGCTGGATCCCCGCGGGGGAGGCCCTGCTGTGCGCCAACTCCATGCCCATTCGTCAACTCGACATCTGGTCCGGTGCCCGCGCCTTGCCACTGCCGCTCTATGGCAATCGCGGCGTCAGCGGAATCGACGGCCAGCTGTCCACGCTGGCGGGTCTCAACCATGCGGGCCTACCGACCTGGGCCCTGCTCGGTGATCTGTCCTTCTGCCACGATCTGAGTGGACTCTTCCAGGCCAAGCGCCTGAAGCGGCCGGTGATCGTCATCAACAACGGCGGCGGTCGCATCTTCGACTATCTGCCGCAGCATGGCCTGCCCGGCTTCGAGGAGCTGTGGCGGACGCCTGTCGCAATCGACCTTGGCAAGCTCGCCGATAGCGTCGGGCTAGGCCATCGGCTTGTCACAAACGCCGAGGAGCTCGACCAGACCCTCGCGAGTGCCCGAGCCTCCGCTGAGTCCCCCGCTGGATCCCGCGCTGATGCCGGGGGGATCATCGAGATTCCGGTCGATGGCGACCAGAGTCGCGAACTGCATCAACGCTATTGGGAACTGGTCGAGCGGCAAACCGGCAATTGGGATCAGTGAAGCGCTGAGTCCGATCAGACGGATCGCGCTGGGCGTTGCCAGCTTCGCCGAAGGCTCGGTGACCTTCGTGGAACCTAGCTCCTGAGAGAACCCGCGGGGTCAGCAGTGTCAGTAGCTCAATACCTTTGGCAGCCCTTTGGCCTGCGAAATCCAGTCCTCGACTTGAGCGATGCTCGGTGGACGCTCGGTCAGTTTCATCGCGTCGTTCGTCTCGGCGATCGTCGCATGCAGGTTCTCAGGTTTGCGCGTGGCAAGCTCCTTGACGGTGTCGACCCCCGCGTGCTCGAGCAGGTCGCCATAGACCCCCGACACGCCCTTGACGCGGGCGAGATCGGCGCGATTTGCAAGTTGAAGGATGTCCCGAGCGTCGCAGCTGCAGGCCTTCGCGAGTTCCTTGCGTTGCGTGGGGCTCGCCGCGGCCGCAACCAGCTGCTCGTTGTCGCCGATGTCCTTTGCCTTGAGGGCGTCCAGAATCACAGCGTTGATACCTTTCAGGTCTTTGGTTGGTGTGGCCATCAGGGTCTCCTTGGTCGGTTGTCGCCTCTGATCGGTTGCGCGTTGGGCTCTGGCATAAACCATTGGATGCGGTATCGCGCGGCCGAAGGATATCGGCTTTTGGATTCATCCGACAGCCTCGAAACGTGCTCTTGACAGACCGGCGAGTGGCTCGCAGCATCGCGCCCCCAGAACCCATCACCTGCCGATGACGCCGATGTTTCCAAAATTGACACCGCTGCAATGGCTGATCGCCATCGCTTTGCTCGCTTTTTACGGCTTTACCGTCTTCGCGCTGACCCGCGACCATTATCTTAGGCATCCCCCGCGCCCGCCGGCGGCGAGTGCGGCGATGCCTAGAACGGATGCAGATCCCGACATGGCCGCTTTGGGGGCGCAGATGCGGGCCGCGGCTCAGCAGGCAGAGCCCGACATTCCGGCGGAGCTGATGGCCTCCGACCCCGTATTGCTGTCCCGGGAGGCCGACCGGCTGTTCGGGGCGCAACGCTTTGCCGAGGCGGTCACGCTGTATCGGAAGGCGTTGGCGCTCGATCCCACCGATGCCGGATCCCGCAACGACCTCGGACTCGCCCTGCACTATGCCGGTAATTCTGCCGAAGGCTTACGGGAGCTGCGCGCCGGTGCTGATGCGGCGCCGGAGTTCCAACGGATCTGGCTCAGTCTGGGCTTTGTCGCGGCTCAGGCTGGGGAGACGGAGCAGGCGCGGGAGGCGTTGACCGAGGCGCAGGCGCTGGATCCGAAGTCGGATGTCGGTCGCGAGGCGGTAAGGTTGTTGCGGTTACTGGACGAGGGATAGCAAGTATGAGCAGCCACAAATGAGGGCGCATGAACTCGATCTTGACGGCTCCAGATTTCCTTCCGGATTAGACAAAGAACTCCGCAGGACGCCGCCTTCTGGTCTGTAACGGTTGCGAGAGTTTCGATGAGCTGGGCATGCAGCAAGAAAATGCGGCGCTCTCGAACGATGAATCCGTTCTAACCGGTGGCGTTTGCTTGGGGCAAGCCGACGTCCTTGATGAAGGTTGCAACCCCAGCGCCGGCCCGGAGACAGGCGCGTGCAAAAATTCGATTTCGGAGTTCCGGCCTATTGCGCGGCCAACCCTGTCCCAATCCCTATACGCGCCGCTGTCACTGTTGCCAGACCCTGGTGTGCCTGCTAGCCTTTTCCGCGCATCGGTCATGGCTTTGGTTTGTCTTGCCAAAACGCCGCACCGCCATGCTCTGTCAACACGATCTACAACAGGAGGCATCGATGAACAAGTTCGCTCTCTTGGCCGCCGGCTGCGGTCTCGCCCTGATCGGCTCCCTGCATGCGGAGCCCGCCGCGGATTCCAATGCGGCCGAGGCGAAAGCAATCATCATGGAGTTTTTTGCCAGCCTGAAAGGCGAGTTGGAGGCGGCGATGAAGGGCGGTGGTCCCGCGAGCGCTGTCGTCGTGTGTAATGCCAGGGCGCCGGTGATCGCCGCCGAGATGTCTGAACGGTCCGGTTGGGATGTGGGCCGTACGAGCCTGAAATTGCGCAATCCAGGGCAAAACGCGCCCGATGATTGGGAGAAGACCGTGCTGCTCGACTTCGAGGCGCGCAAGACCGCGGGCGAGGACGTGCAGACCATCGCCTACGCGGAGACGATCGAATCTGATGGCGACAAGACGTTTCGGTTCATGAAGGCCATCCCGACCAGTGAGCTCTGCTTAACCTGTCACGGAACGGAGATCGAACCGGAGATTGCGTCCTCGATCGATGCCGCCTACCCCGATGATCAGGCTAAGGGCTACGTGCTCGGCGACATTCGAGGTGCGTTCACGCTTTCCAAGCCGCTCTGACAGGCTTGCCGCGGCACGCCGCCTTGCTCGGCACCTTCTGCCCAATCGGATGTCAGTGATAGTTCGCACCCGGCTTGACCTTGCCCCGAAATACCCAGTACACGACCCCCGTGTAGATCAGTATGACCGGCAGCACGACCAGGCCCGCGCCGTAGAACAAAAAGCTCAACGAGGCCGTCGGCGCCGCGGCCTCGTTCAGCGTCAGCGCGTAGGGAACGATCCAGGGCCAGAAACTGCCCCCCAGCATCAGGTAGGCGGTCACGAACAGCAGTGACGCCATCAAATAGGGTTGCCGCTCACGTCGCTGCCGAACGCCGCGATAGAGCCCCCAGGCGGCCAGGCTTGCGAGCAGCGGGAACAGGAACAGCCAGGGCTGGGCGAGCCAGCGCTCCACGACGCGGAAATCGCCCCAAAGCGTACCCACCAACGCGAGTGCGACAAAGACGATGACACTGGTCATCAGCCGAGGCAGCCAGCCGAAGGCCCAGTCGAGCAGCGCGCCCTCGGTTTTCAGCACCAGCCATCCGGCGCCGAGCAGTGCATAGCCTGCAACCAGTCCGACGCCGCAGAGCAGCGCGAAGGGCGTGACCCAGTCAAAGGGGCCGCCGGCAAAGGCACGGTCCTCGACGCTGATCCCCTGCACCATGGCGCCGATGGCGGCGCCCTGCACGAAGGCCGCGATGGCGGACCCGGCGACGAAGCCGAGGTCCCAGATCCAGCGACCCCGCCTCGTCTTATAGCGAAACTCGAACGCGACACCGCGCAGGATCAGGGCGACGAGCAATAGCGCCACCGGGAGATAGAATGCGGACAGGAACACCGCATACACCACAGGGAAGGCACCGAAGAGGACGGTGCCGACGATGATGAGCCAGGTCTCGTTGCCGTCCCACACCGGTGCGATGGAGCCCATCATGTCGCGGCGTTGCTGTTCGTCCCGGTTCAAACCGAACAGAATGCCGACGCCGAGATCGAATCCGTCCAGCAGTACAT
>JBATTL010000040.1:0-7020 GCA_049670525.1 Thiohalocapsa sp.
GGCAGGAATGGATCGACTCCGGCCATTACCGCCACGTCAGTGGTTCTTTGGCGCGCACCACGATCGGTGGGGTGGCTACATCCAGACCAGGGCTGAGACGGATCAAACTGCCCCCACCGCGGGGATAGCCAACGGCGAAGCTGAACCCGGTTTGGGTTCAGTATTCGAGGCCAACCACAGTAACCCAGTGTTTGCGGATCAGCCACCGAAGACCTAGCATCACGCCGGACATGATGTGTCACCTCTTGCACACAGCAGTTGTGTGTGTGTTCTCGACGACTAGTTTTCCGCCTTCTAGTCGCTAGCTCGTCGAGTTTTTTGGGACCAGATGTTGCCCCCCCAACAATCCGAGCATGTCTCCCTTGCCCGGAATGCGCTGTGCGTTCTGAGCTCTGGGATTACCGTTCCAGACCTGGCGCTTGACAATCCAAACTTTTGGGGTCTAGGCTGAATCTGTCGCCCCACATGGGCGGCCGGGATTGGTCTCCCGCGTTCAGAGCGCACAACGCGCTGTCCAAGCGCGTTTTTTGTGCCCGTCGATTTATGGCGGGTTGCGTGGTGGCCCTTCGGGGCGCCGTTCTCTGACCGGTAAGACCAACACCGCGTAGCCTGCCACCCCTTCAATTGGTCTTGGCCCGGTGGCAGTCCTTCAATAGTCAGAGGACCTTTACCATGACAAACAGACCCGACGACTCCAAGCTCCTTCGCGAGAAGCTCTACCGTGCCGCTCCGAAACTCGGCGCGGCCCTTTCGGGGATCGAGACCCTCGCCGAGCTGATGTCGGCCGGTATCACCGACTCGCACAATGTGGACGGCGAAATCAGCGAATTACTCACGCCGCAGCGCATATCCGATCTGGCTGCAACAGTTGGCGCCCTGGCCTCTTATGCCAAGTACGACCTGGCGCAGGTCATCGGCGAGTACGGTGAAGACCGCTTGTGTTGGGGGAACTGGTTCCACCTGAACCGCGAGTATCTATCCACAGACAGAGAACCGGACTGGCGACTAAGGGAGGAAGCCGCAGCCTGACCATCCCCAACACCCAACCCGAAGCCCGCCATCGTGCGGGCTTTTTTGTGCGTGGGTGGACTTCCGTCTGTCCGCGATGGCGGGAGGATCAGCGACGCGCTGTTTTTGGCTCGATAGGATCGACAGGTCCAGCTTTATCAGTCGGTTTTTCCGACTGTACCAGTGCTGTACCAAGCCTGCATTGGTACATCCTAAGTGTCTTGATAAATAGAGAATTTAGTCGTCTTATCCGTCCAGTCCATCATCGGCGCCACGCTCAGGCGGCGGTCGATCAAGGCCCTATTCGTCGGACTCGTGGACATCGGTAGAGAATAAACGCTGAATCGTTGCGGTACCAAGCAGTGCGCAACTGGTGGCGATCATCGTCGGGGCCACCCCTCTCTTTGCGCCAATTCTTCGCGGGCCTCAATAACCAGAGCAAAAGTATGTCGTCCGCCGGACAAGATAATCGTCATCAAACATATTAGAATCTAGTGATTCCGCACATCGCGTCCATCTTCCCCGGGAAGTCTTTGATGCTAGACCCTACCGTCCACACCGATCGCGATATCGGTCGCGCTGAAGTCAAAGAGACAACCTGTTACATGTGCGCGTGCCGCTGCGGTATCCGCGTGCATCTGCGCGATGGGCAGGTCCGCTACATCGAGGGCAACCCGAACCACCCGTTGAACAAGGGAGTGATCTGCGCCAAGGGTAGCTCCGGCATCATGAAGCAGGTCTCCCCGGCGCGCCTAACGAAGCCGCTCAGGCGCAAGCCGGGCGCCAAGCGGGGGGAGTCTCAGTTCGAGGAGATCTCCTGGGACGAGGCCATGTCGATGCTCTCCGAGCGGCTGAAGAAGCTGCGCGCCGAGGACCCGAAAAAGTTTGCGCTCTTCACCGGCCGTGACCAAATGCAGGCGCTGACCGGCATGTTCGCCAAGCAGTTCGGCACGCCCAACTATGCGGCCCACGGCGGGTTCTGTTCGGTAAACATGGCCGCGGGCATGATCTACAGCATTGGCGGCTCGTTCTGGGAGTTTGGCGGGCCGGATCTGGAGCGGGCCAAGCTGTTCGTGATGATCGGCACCGCCGAGGACCATCACTCCAATCCCCTAAAGATCGAGATCTCCAAGTTCAAGCGCCGTGGCGGGCGTTTCATTTCGATCAATCCCATCCGCAGCGGCTACTCGGCCATCGCCGATGAATGGGTGCCCATCAAGCCCGGCACCGACGGTGCGCTGTTCCTGGCCCTCGTCCACGAGATTCTGAAGCTTGGGTTGTTCGACCGCGAGTTTCTGATCCAGTACACCAATTCCGCGGAGCTGGTGATCGATGACCCGTCGCGCGACGATCATGGCATGTTCTATCGTGACGAGTCCGCGGAGGTCACGGAGGGCTGCTATGACCCGGAGAACAAGCTCTGGTGGGACCGCCACAAGGGCCAGGTGCTGACCCACGCCAAGGGTGCAGATCCGCGTCTGATGGGTAGCTACACGCTCGAGGACGGTACGCCGGTGAAGCCGTCGTTCCAGTTGCTGAAGGAGCGTGTAGAACGCTACACGCCGGGATGGGCCGAGGGCATCACCGGTATCCCGGCGGAGACCATTCGCCGCCTCGCCCACGAGATGGGTGTCACGGCGCGCGATCAGAAGATCGAACTGCCGATCACCTGGACCGACTGCTGGGACAACGAGCACGACACCGTGACCGGCAACCCGGTAGCCTTCCACGCCATGCGCGGGCTCGCCGCCCATTCCAACGGTTTTCAGACCACCCGTGCGCTGAGCATCCTGATGACCGTGCTCGGCACCATCGACCGGCCCGGCGGTTTCCGCCACAAGGCACCCTTCCCGCGGCCGATCCCGCCCTGTCCGAAGCCGCCGAAGGGCCCCGAGGCCGTGCAGCCGAACACCCCGCTCGACGGCATGCCCCTGGGTTGGCCGGCACGCCCCGAGGATCTGTTTGTCGACGAGCAGGGCGAGGCGGTGCGGATCGACAAGGCCTTCTCCTGGGAGTACCCGCTGTCGGTGCACGGCATGATGCACAACGTCATCACTAACGCCTGGCGCGGTGATCCGTACCCCATCGACACGCTATTCCTGTTCATGGCCAACATGGCCTGGAACTCGTCGATGAACACCACCGAGGCGCGGCGCATGCTCGCCGACACCGACGAGAACGGCGAGTACAAGATCCCGTTCCTGGTGGTCTGCGATACCTTCTCGTCCGAGACGGTCGCGTTCGCCGACCTGGTGCTACCGGACACGACCTATCTGGAACGTCACGACGTGCTGTCCATGCTTGATCGGCCAATCTCCGAGTTCGACGGCCCGGTCGATGCGGTACGCCTGCCGGTGCTACCGCCGAAGGGCGATTGCCGGCCGTTCCAGGATGTGCTGATCGAACTCGGTGCACGCATCGGTCTGCCGGCCTTCACCAAGGAAGACGGCACGGCCAAGTACCGCAACTATCCCGACTTTGTCGTCAATTACGAGACCTCACCGGGCTCCGGGATCGGCTTCCTGGCCGGCTGGCGCGGCGAGTTCGGCGAGAAGTTCATCAAGGGCGAACCGAACTCGCGCCAGTGGGAGCAATACGCCGCCAACAACTGCGTGTTTCATCACGAGATGCCGCGCAGTTATCAGTACATGCGCAACTGGAACAAGGGCTATCTGCACTGGGCACGCGCCCATGCGATGACCCGCTGGGCCGAGCCCATCACGCTGCACGTTTACTCCGAGGTGTTGCAGCGCTTTCGCGCCGCGGCACAGGGCAAATGGCCCGGCCGCAAGCCGCCGGCGCGGCTCGCCAAGCGCGTCGAGACCTATTTCGATCCGCTGCCCTTCTACTACGAACCGCTGGAAAGCCAGTTGGTCGACAAGAACCGCTTCCCGCTGAATGCGCTGACCCAGCGGCCCATGGCCATGTATCACAGCTGGGATAGCCAGAACGCCTGGCTGCGGCAGATCCACAGCCACAACTATCTATTCGCCAATCCCAAGATGGCGGTGGGCCTGGGTATCGCGGACGGCGACTGGATCTGGGTCAAATCGCATCTTGGCAAGGTCAGGTGCATGTGCCGTTACTCCGAAGCGGTGGAACCCGGCACGGTCTGGACCTGGAACGCAATCGGCAAGGCGTCCGGTGCCTGGGCGCTGGCGCCGGACGCCGACGAGTCCCGGAAGGGTTTCCTGCTCAACCATCTCATCGGTGAGGAACTGCCGGCGAATGGCGACGGCAGCCACCTGTCCAACTCCGATCCCGTTACCGGTCAGGCCGCCTGGTTCGATGTGCGCGTGCGCATCAGCAAGGCCGAGGATCAGGAGCCGCGGATCACCGAGCCGCAGTTCGCAGCCATGCGGGTGATGCCGGGGCAGTCCTCGCGGCAGCGCACCAAGTGGCAGGGCTATGTGGCCGGCCTATTCGGCAAACGCTGAAGCGAACGCACCGCGCCTCGTAATTTGGACCCCATCCGCCCCGGAAAGACCTATGACCCAGTTGGCCCTCGTCATCGACCTCAATGTCTGCGTCGGCTGTCACGCCTGCGTGACCTCCTGCAAGCAGTGGAACACGTCCGGCTGGGCCGGACCGATGGTCGATGAGAACCCCTATGGTGCCGACCCCACCGGCACCTTCTTCAATCGTGTGCAGACCTTCGAGGTCGGTCACTATCCCAACACCGAGACGGTCCACTTCCCGAAGAGCTGCCTGCATTGCGAAGAGCCGCCCTGCGTGCCGGTCTGCCCAACCGGGGCCTCGTACAAGCGCGAGGACAACGGTGTCGTGCTGGTGGATTACGACAAGTGCATCGGTTGCAAGTACTGCTCCTGGGCCTGCCCCTACGGCATGCGCGAGCTCGACGAGCAGCAGCAGGTGATGAAAAAGTGCACGCTTTGCATCGATCGAATCACCGACCAGACCCTGCCCGAGGCCGAGCGCCAACCCGCCTGTGTGCTGGCCTGTCCGACCAGCGCACGGCTGTTCGGCGATGTGCATGATCCGGACTCCGAAGTATCGGTGGCGATTCGCGAGCGCGGCGGCTATCCGCTGATGCCCGAATGGGGCACCAAGCCGGCTAACCACTATCTGCCGCGGCAGAAGACCCGCATGCATATCACCGAGGACGAACTGCAGCGTGCCGACAATCCGCTGACCAAGGAAGACATCACGGTCTACACCGGTGAAGAGACCTTGGATGATGTGACCTGGTAGCGAAGAAGTGCGGAGCGTCGATCGCCGAGGAGGTCGAAGACGACCCCTTTCTTCGACGCGGCACGGTCCAGCTCCCGACGCGGCGATACTGCTTCCAACAACGAGATTCTTGCGGTAACTTCCAATGCATCCGGCCTTTTCCGTCATCTTTCTCACCACCCTGATCGGCGCCGGTCAGGGATTGTTCTTGGCTCTGTTCACGGGCCAGCTCTACGCCAGCATCAAGCTGATCGAACCCCAGAGCGCGCAGTTTTACGCCCTCGGCAGCGCAGTGTCGCTTGCATTGCTGATCGCGGGTCTGCTGGCATCGTTCTTTCATCTGGGGCGGCCTGAGCGGGCCTGGCGGGCGGCGTCGAAGTGGCGAACCTCTTGGCTATCGCGTGAGGTCATCGTCTTGCCGATGATGATGGCCATTGTGTTTTTCTACGGCCTGTTCCACTGGGTTGGTTGGACCGAGCCCTTCTACCTGGCCGGTGGTGGTACCTTGCCGATCGACGTGACCCTGTTGCTGGGCTTCGTCGGCATCCTGGTTGCCTTTGCGCTATTCGTCTGTACCGCGATGATCTACGCCAGCGTCAAGTTTCTGGAGGAGTGGCACTCGCCCTATACGGTGGGAAACTTCCTGTTTCTCGGCATGGCGTCGGGCTTCATGCTCGCTGCCGCCTATTCGGCCTATATCGGCAATCATCTGGTCGGTTTTTACGGCACCTGGGCGGTGAGCTTCACGCTACTCGGGTTAGCCACGCGTGCCGCGTCGCTGATCCGCAACGCGACGATGAAGCACAAGAGCAGTTTGCAGACCGCCATCGGTATACGCCACCGGTCCATCGAGCAGAAATCCCAGGGCTTCACCGCGGGCTCGTTCAATACGCGCGAGTTTTTTCACCACCAAAGCCCTGAGTTGCTGAAGACCGTGCGGCTGGTGTTCCTGGTGTTGGTGTTTCCGCTGCCGATCCTGCTGATCGGCGTGGCGTACGCGTTGCAGTCGCCGACCCTGCCCATTGCGGCCTTCCTGGTCCAGTACATCGGGCTGCTGGCGGAGCGCTGGTACTTCTTTGCCGAGGCCCACCATCCGCAGAACTTGTACTACCAGAGCGTTGCCTGATCGGGTGGGAGCCTTGGCTGCGCCCAGACCTTCGCCCGGTCCGGACAGATGCGGCGATTGCGCCCGGGCGACGCTCCAATCCCGTTAATCGATCTGATCCAGCAGCAACCTTAGTGAGACGGCGAGCGATGCGGCCACCAGCACCGGACGGACCAGCCGAGTGCCGTGGCGGATCACAAGGTGCGCGCCGAGCCAGCCGCCGGCAACCTGCCCGGCAGCCATGGTCAGCGCGATGCCCCACAGAATTTTGCCGCCGGCGATAAAGAGCAGCAAGGCCGCCAGGTTGCTGGTGAAATTCAGCAACTTCGCATGCGCGGTGGCGCGGCGCAGGTTGGCGCCCAGTAGAGCAACACAGGCGATGACGAAGAAGGTCCCGGTACCTGGGCCGAAGAAGCCGTCGTAGAAGCCGATACTGGTTCCGATCAATAACGCGAAGGCGCCGGTGCTGATACGCTGGCGCGAATCGATGTCCGCGACCCGCGGCGAGAAGAGAAAGTACAGCGCAAAACCGATCAGCAACAGCGGCACCAGGCGCGAGAGTAGGTCCGGTGCCAGCACCTGCACTGCCGCCGCACCGGCCGCCGCGCCGATGAATGTGCAGAGTACCGCGAGCGCCGCCGAACGCAGGTCGATGGCACCCTCGCGGACGAAGTGCGCCGTCGACGCCAGGGTGCCGAATACCCCCTGCGCCTTAT
>JBATTL010000041.1:0-2014 GCA_049670525.1 Thiohalocapsa sp.
AGACTCACTTCTCGGTGGTCAACAAGCCCGAATACTGGGGTGCCTCCGGGGGCTTGGAATACGAGGCGGCCTGGGCGCTGGGCTCGGCAAACGGCGTCAATGACCTTGAGGCCCTGCAATACACGAACCTGCTGTGCAACGAATGCGGCATGGACCCGATTTCCTTCGGCGCCACCATCGGCGCGGCGATGGAACTCTATGAGATCGGCGTGTTGAACAAAGAGCAGATCGGGCTCGACGCCCCCTTCGGCTCCGCCGAGGCGCTGGTCAAGCTGGCCGAGATGACCGCCAACGGCGAGGGCTTCGGCAAGGAGCTCGCCGAAGGCTCCAAACGGCTCTGCACCAAATACGGCCATCCGGAGCTGTCCATGACCGTCAAGGGTCAGGAGTTCCCGGCCTACGACTCCCGCGGCATCCAGGGCATGGGCCTGGCCTATGCGACCTCCAACCGCGGTGCCTGCCATCTACGGGGATATACCGTTGCCTCCGAGGTGCTCGGTATTCCGGTCAAGACCGATCCGCTGACCACCGACGGAAAGCCGGCGCTGGTCAAGGCCTTCCAGGATGCGACTGCCGCCTTCGATTCGTCCGGCCTGTGCATCTTCACCAGCTTCGCCTGGACGCTGGCGGATATCCAGCCTCAAATCCAGGCGGCCTGCGAGGGCGACTGGTCCCTGGAGCGGCTCGAAGAAGTGGGCGAGCGCATCTGGAACATGGAAAAGCAGTTCAATCTGGCCGCTGGATTCACCAAGGCGGATGACAATCTGCCGCCGCGCTTGACGACCGAGCCGGCAAAAGTCGGACCCGCCAAGGGCTTGGTCAACGGTCTCGACAAGATGCTGCCGGAGTACTACGAATTGCGGGGTTGGGACACGGACGGCAAACCCAACGGAGCGACACTGGAGCGTTTGGGGCTATAGGTCCAGCCGGCCCGATCGCAGGGCGTTTCAGGTCCGGGGCCGGATGCCCCTGCCCGCTTAGGCGATTGCCGGAGAATCTCGTACCAGATGGCGGCGGATTGAGGTGCGCCTTCAAGGAGGACTGGCGGGAGCATAGCCGGGCTATGTGACGGCTGGTCCGACAAAGCAGGCGGGCGTCAAGACAAGTCAGCTGGTACGAGATTTGACAGAAATCGCCTTAATTCAGATCGGCGGCCGATAACGTGAAGCGGTGGCGCAATGCCTCTCCAAGTCATTCGCGGAGAAGATCTGCAATTCAGGGCGATCACCCTAATTCCCATCCTCAGGCGTGAGGGCGGGCGCTCTTGAATCCGAACCGTCACTGCGGAAGCGTCCAGCGCCATCCGCCCCCGGACATCCGTCACGGAGCACCCCATGAAACATGTCATCCTTGGCAACGGCCCAGCCGGAGTCGTGGCTGCCGAGACCCTGCGCAGTGCAGATCCAGTCTCCGAGATTGTCCTCATCGGCAACGAGGATGCGCCACCCTACTCGCGGATGGCCATTCCCTATCTGCTGGAAGGCAACATCGACGAGGCCGGAACCTATCTGCGCAAGACCCCCGACCATTTCGAGCGGCTCGGCATTAAGCAGAAGCTTAACCGGGCGGTGGCGCTTCACACCGACCAGCGCGACCTGCTGTTCGACGACGGCAGCCGCGAGACATACGACCGACTGCTCGTCGCTACCGGCTCGCATCCGGTGCGCCCGCCGATCCCCGGCATCGACCTGCCTCAGGTATTGACCTGCTGGACCCTGGAGGATGCCCGCGCCATCGCCGAGCACGCGAAGCCAGGCAGCCGCGTGGTGCAGCTTGGAGCCGGTTTCATCGGCTGCATCATCATGGAGTCGCTTGCCGCTCGCGGCGTGGACCTGACCGTGGTCGAGCTCGGTGATCGCATGGTTCCGCGCATGATGACGCCCGAGGCTGGCGGCATGATCAGGCGTTGGGTCGAGGCCAAGGGCGTGCGGGTCGTTACCAATGCCGGAATCGATCGTATCGATCCGGCGGGTACTAGCAGCAACAGCGGCGGCGGCTTTGCTGCGTCCTTGCG
>JBATTL010000042.1:0-2063 GCA_049670525.1 Thiohalocapsa sp.
TTACCGTATCGTCCGATAACCCGGAGCCTGCGGGTTTGTCACGGAGACGCGGCGAACGCCGCCGAGCAGGCGGGCTTCGATATGTTGTGGATGAGCGTAGCGTGGACGCCGCGGACTTGCTCCGTCCTGGCGCGCTCGAAGCAGGGACCCTGTGCGGCTCGCCTCGAGTCCAGGAGTATGGCAGGATCTATTTCCAGAGCATTGACATGGAGATAGGCCCGCTATGCAACTCGGAATCGATCGGCTACTTGCTGAAGGCGGGCTGCGCAAGCCGCTGTCGGGGCGGCGCGTAGCGCTGCTCGGTCATCCCGCTGCCGTCACCCACGTCGGGCGGCATTCGCTGGATGCGCTGATGGCGTTGGGAGGGCTTGATATCACCGCCGCCTTCGGTCCGCAGCACGGTATGCGCGGCGACAAGCAGGACAACATGGTGGAGTCGGGAAACTACACTGATCCCCTGCACGGCATCCCGGTCTTCAGCCTCTATGGTGATGTACGCTACCCCACCGAGGCGATGCTCGATACCTTCGATCTGTTGCTGGTGGATCTGCAAGACATCGGCACCCGGATCTACACCTACGTCACCACCCTGGCCTATGTGCTTGAGGCCTGCGCCATTCACGGCAAGGCCCTGTGGATTCTGGACCGGCCTAACCCCGCGGGCCGTCCCATCGAGGGTAGTATTCTGGAACCCGGCTGGGAGAGCTTCGTCGGCGCCGGCCCGTTGATCATGCGCCATGGGTTGACTCTGGGCGAGCTTGCGCGATGGTTCGTCGACCAAAAGGGTCTTGATCTGGAATTCGATGTGGTCGGCATGGACGGCTACGAGCCGGATTCAGCCCCCGGCTATGGCTGGCCGCGGGACGAGATCCCCTGGGTCAATCCCAGCCCCAACGCCGCCAGTCTCAACATGGCGCGTTGCTTTCCTGGCACTGTGTTGCTGGAGGGAACGACCCTATCCGAGGGTCGCGGCACCACGGTGCCATTGGAAGTGATGGGCGCGCCGGAAATCGACGTCTGCCGCCTGCTGCAGCGCATGGAATCGCTGCAGGCGGAGTGGATGCAGGGTGCTCTGGTACGCTGCTGCGGCTTCGAGCCTACGTTTCACAAGCATCAAGGCCGGCTCTGTCACGGTATCCAGATCCACACCGATAGCATCCATTACCAACACCGGCGATTCACGCCCTTCCGGCTCACCGCGCTGTTCTTGAAAGCGCTACGATTCGAGTACCCGGACTACGCCATCTGGCGAGACTTTCCCTACGAGTACGAGACTGAGCGTCTAGCCATCGACCTGTTGACCGGCGGGAGCTTCTTCCGCGAGTGGGTCGATGACGATTCTGCTGAGCCCGGCGACCTAGACGCCCGTTTAGCAACGGACGAGGCCGCATGGCGTGAGCACCGGCTACCATTCATGCTCTATTGATCCGCGAGCGCTTCGCAGACGATCCAAGACTGGAGGTTCCATGCACTTGGTGGCGGCACCCCAATCAGCGACGACACGGCACCGAAAACAGGTGCCGAGTCTTGACGAATTACGCTCAACCCGCTTTAATACGCGGCTTCGTCGCTGAGCCAACCTGCGACGCCCTATCGAAGCCCAGGTAGCTCAGTTGGTAGAGCAGAGGATTGAAAATCCTCGTGTCGGCAGTTCGATTCTGTCCCTGGGCACCATCTTATCAATAACTTAGCTTCGCATCACGTCGCATCAGTCGCGTGATTTTGCCTCTTTCGCGTCCCTTAGTGACCCCTGTAGTGACCCCTGTGAGAGTTTCGTAGGGGCACAGTCGAAAAAGCCCGCACGATGGCGGGCTTCGGGTCGGGTGTTGTGGATGGTCAGCCGCCGCGCGTCGGTGCTGGCGGAATACCGGGCTCCGACTCAGCCGCTCGTTGGCGCAGATTGCTGAGCTCGCAGACGCTCTCTCCCAAGGTCGCAATCAAATCACCCAACGTCTGCACTTTGGACGATGACAACTCCTTGGCAGTCTCCTCGACGGTCAGCATCTCCCCGATCACGCCGATGGCGGTGCCGAAAGTGATGAGCGCGGTCGTGGCGTTTTCGG
>JBATTL010000043.1:0-7855 GCA_049670525.1 Thiohalocapsa sp.
CGTGTGGGACATCTATTGTACCTCGTCATTGGTACTCGGCGCGGGGGTGCGCCAAGCGACGGGGTAAGCATCGGTGCATATCGACACGCTTTGAAGCCGTGCCCGGAGGGCGCTCAGTCCGCGCAAGCGGGGCGGTCTGCGCAGGCTGCAGGCGCGTCACATGTTAGTGAGATAGCCTCGGATGGTTCGGAGTGTCTGGTTCACCAGTTTGGGCTTGAGATTGTAGGCATGGATTGCGGCAGCATCTTTACTCGCGAATTTTTTGTGATTTATTTTGTACCATTCCCGAACGAAATCCCGGTCGGCGTGGTTGTCTTTGTGGCGTTCCATCGCAAGTGCTTTACCCGGACTAAGCACATTCAATGGGTCTCCCCCAGGAATATTTAGCTCTATTATCAGCTCGCGGATGCCCCACAGGGCATACCAACTATTTTCCGGAATTCCGTCAGTAGAAATAATGTATCTGCACTGAGTGATGGCGTTGAACACTGCACACTCAGGCATCTTCCCCGCTAATACAGGCTCCCAGCCCTCGTCTATAACCCACTGATCTGAAGGCACATGACTATGCCACCATGCTTCTAGGCGCGTTAGGTCTTTTCGCGCATACCAAACGATGATTTCGGAATCCGATAGGCCCCTGCTCATTCTGAACCCCCAGCCGTCCCTAACAACTCGTCAGACATACCGCGCAAGACGGTTTGCGCGTGCGTCTCGGCAAGGTGGGCATAGCGTTGTGTCGTCTGTGCCGCCCGGTGTCCCAACACCTCGCCTATCTCACGAAGGCTTGCCCCGTTCGCGGCCATGAATGACGCGGCGCTGTGGCGCAGATCGTGAAAGTGAAAATCCCCCAGGTTCGCGGCCCGCACGGCGGTTTCCCAGGATTGCCGGATCACGATTGGACGGCGCTGTGAAACATTTGAAGGGAACACCAGCCGTTCATCACGCAACGGCACCACGGTTGCAGCATCGGCGGCGGCCTTGCGCTCGGTAAGCAAGGGCAGGGCGGCGGCGGGAATGGGCAGCGTGCGAATACTGCCCTTAACGTCATTCTCGGTGGTGGCGCGAGCGGCCATCAGTCCGGCGGACAGGTCGAGATCGCACCAGCGTAGCCCCAGGATTTCACCTCGGCGAGCACCTGTGCCGATTGCGAGCAACACCACGGCCAGCAGATCGGGACTTTTCGAGGCACGGCAGGCTTCGAGTAGGCGGCCAAGTTCGGGCTTGCTCAGGAACCGCTTGCGCGTGTTGTGCTCGGTCAGCTTCGCCACCTGACTAACAGGGTTCACCTGCAACCAGTGCCAGTGCTTCACACAACGCGTCAGCACGGCGGCCAAGGTGTTCAGGTACCGATTGCAGGTCGCGGGGGAACGACCCTCGGTGCGTAGCTTGTCGCGCTGTTGGGCAATGCGCTCGGGGCGCAGTTCCGACAATCGCAGGTGGCCTAGACTGTCACCCCAAAATCGCAGGTGGGCATCGTAGGCTTCGGCAGTATCAGCGGTGAGTTCCCCAAGGCGCTCGTCACGGTATTTCGTGAGGGCATCGGCCAAGGTGTGGCGCTGTGCTTCGTTGGTCAGCCCGGAGTCGTCGCGTTCGATGGCGGCTTCGGTCTGCCGTGCCCATTTCTCGGCATCGGAACGGTGCTTGAAGGTCTTGGTGACGGCAGGTTGACCGGATTTGCGAACGCGGGCGCGGTAGACAGCCCCGGTCGGGCGCTGTAGTTTCGAGATCGTTGCCATGTGCTGCTCCTACAGCAGGTGGTGATGGAAGCCCCGACGGGTGCCAGCCCTTGGGGCTTCGCTTTGCGCGTCGATTTACATGGTGGCGCCTGTGCGTATACTAGCGCAGGTTGATGTAAGGTGGTACCTGTAGTGGTACCTGTGGCAGCGAAAGCGGCGCCAGCCCTTGCAGTTGCTAGGGGATCAACGGTCTTGAAAACCGGCGTGGGTTTGTAGCCCACCGTGGGTTCGAATCCCACCCTCTCCGCCATCCAAAGAAGACCAATAAGACGTGGGCTTTCGCGACCTTTGGCTTGCACTGGTTCGGTCAGAGCGTCGTCCATCCCTTGTTCTCGGCTCGCTCTGCCCCTAAGTTGGCCCGCTCTGCTAAAGGATGAGTTTGCCGGAGCGCGCCGAGGGCAAGCCGCAGCAATGGTCATGCCTGTCAATAATCGAAATTCTCGAGGCGTTTCGCGTCGAATCCGATGGTTTTGGCGGCTACGCTTGCATTGGCGTATCTCGCCTCGCGCTCGCGATCTGCCCAATACTCGTAAACGCGACTCCGAACGCTGTGCAACGGTTAGGCCCTTCGCTATCGCAATACTGCTCACCATTTGCGGGCCACGCGCAGCGGGTTGGTTACGCGGTCCGCCAGAACAGTTGCGGCCAGGCTTTCGGTTGAGGTAACGCGTCGATGCAGATTAACGCGTCGATGCAGATAGCGATATACTGGTCGGCTTTTCGAGAGACGGGGGTTCCGAATGTTTGACGCCAACATGCAGATCGCCGGATACGACGACGAGATCGCGCAAGCCATTCGCGACGAGGAGCATCGGCAGGAGGAGCACGTCGAGCTGATCGCGTCGGAGAACTACGCTAGCCCGCGCGTGATGGAGGCGCAGGGCTCAGTGCTGACAAACAAGTACGCCGAAGGCTACCCGGCCAAGCGTTACTATGGTGGCTGCGAATATGTGGACATCGCCGAGCGCCTCGCCATCGAGCGTGTCAAGATGTTATTCGGGGCCGACTACGCCAATGTTCAGCCCCACTCCGGCTCCCAGGCCAACGCGGCAGTGTTCATGGCCCTGTGCCAACCTGGCGAGACTGTCCTCGGTATGAGTTTGGCGCACGGGGGACACCTGACCCATGGAGCCAAACCGAGTTTCTCCGGCAAGCTCTACCATTCGGTGCAGTACGGTCTGGACCCGACGACGGGCGAGATCGACTACGGGCAGGTCGAATCGCTAGCGCGCGAGCATAAGCCGCGCATGATCATCGCCGGTTTCTCGGCCTATTCGCGTGTTGTCGATTGGCAACGCTTCCGCGATATCGCCGACCAGGTGGGTGCCTACCTGCTGGTGGATATGGCCCATGTGGCCGGACTGGTTGCGGCGGGGCTTTATCCTAGCCCGGTTCAGATCGCAGACGTCACCACCACCACCACACACAAGACTCTGCGCGGTCCGCGTGGCGGGCTAATCCTGGCCAAGTCGAATCCGGAACTGGAGAAAAGGTTCAACTCGCTGGTGTTTCCCGGCATCCAGGGCGGTCCGCTGATGCATGTGATCGCCGCCAAGGCAGTGGCTTTCAAAGAGGCGTTGGAGCCCGATTTCAAGGACTATCAGCGCCGGGTGGTTGTGAACGCCCAGGCCATGGCAGAGGTTTTTCTGTCCCGCGGATATGATGTCGTCTCCGGCGGCACCGACAACCACCTGTTCCTCGTGAGCTTCATCGAGCAAGGGTTGACCGGCAAAGAGGTCGACGCCTGGCTCGGCATGGCGAACATCACGGTTAACAAGAACGCGGTGCCCAACGACCCGCAATCGCCCTTTGTCACGAGCGGCATCCGCGGTGGCACACCTGCAATCACGACCCGTGGCTTCGGCCTTGCGGAGGCCCGCGATCTGGCCGGTTGGATGTGTGACCTGATCGATGCCCGCGGAAGCGACGCCGCGCTGGAAGCTACAAAGGACAAGGTGCTCGCGCTCTGCGCCCGCTTCCCGGTCTACGGCGCAAGCCAGGACTAACGGCCCGCGGGCGCGGATAGCGGAAAACCGACGGCAGGGGGTCGCTATGCGCTGTCCGTTCTGCGGAGCCCAAGACACCAAGGTGGTCGACTCGCGCTTGTCCGGCGATGGTGATCAGGTCCGGCGGCGACGACGTTGCGTCGTCTGCAACGAGCGCTTTACCACCTACGAGGGCGCCGAGCTCAATCTTCCCCGTGTGGTCAAGCGGGATGGCAGCCGGGTGCCATTCGACGGCCGAAAGCTGCGCTCGGGTATCTTGCGCGCGGCGGAGAAGCGGCCGATCAGTACTGATCAGATCGAGGCGGCCGTTTCGCGGATCAATCGTGCCCTGCTTGGCGGCAACGACGGTGAAGTGACGTCCCGGCGCGTCGGCGAATTGGTCATGGACGAATTGCGCGGGCTGGATCAGGTGGCCTATGTGCGTTTCGCATCGGTCTACCGCGAGTTCGAGGACGTCGCCGCCTTTCGTGAGGAGATCGAACGTCTGGAACGCCACCCGTCGCCAGAGGAGAAACGTGCCCAGCTCGACCTGCTCGCGGAGTTGGAACGCAAGCCGTGACCTCGCGCGACGATCTGCGCCATATGGCGCGGGCGATACAGCTCGCGCGCAGCGGTCTCTACACCACCGATCCCAATCCCCGCGTCGGGTGCGTGCTGGTCCGTGACGGCGTCGTCGTCGGCGAGGGCTTTCATCGCCGGGCCGGCGAGCCCCACGCCGAACGCAACGCGATCGATGTCGCAGGCGCTTCCGCGCGCGCGGCTACTGCCTATGTCACGCTCGAACCCTGCTGTCACCATGGCCGTACGCCGCCCTGCACCGATGCGCTGCTCGAAGCAGGCGTCGGCTCCGTGGTGGTGGGCATGGAGGATCCCAATCCCATCGTCAGTGGTCGCGGGATCGGGCGACTGCGCGCGGCCGGCGTGGCGGTGCGCACTGGCGTGCTGGAGCAGGCCGTCCGGGCGCTGAATCCCGGTTTCGAGAAGCGTATGCGCGGCGGGTTGCCATATGTCCGCTGCAAGCTCGCGGCAAGCCTCGACGGACGCACCGCCATGGCCAGCGGTGAGAGCCGCTGGATTACCTGTGACGACGCCCGTCGAGACGTGCACCGGCTGCGGGCGCGTTCATCCGCAGTGGTCACCGGGATCGGCACCGTTCTGGCCGATGATCCATCCATGAATGTCCGTCTCGGCGCCGACGAGTTTCCGGCTCTCTGGCCCGCCGAGCCTCCGCGCCAACCCTTGCGTGTGGTCGTCGACAGCGAGCTGCGCATGCCCCGTGATGCCCGCATGCTGCAACTGCCGGGTGCCACGCTGGTCGCGACCTGTGACGACAGTCCGCGGGCGATCGCGCGTGCGAACGCAGCCGGCGCCGAGGTGCAGGTGTTTCCGAAGGATCCCGCCGGGCGCGTCGATCTGCATATACTGCTTTGCTATCTCGCCGAGCGTGAGATAAATGAGGTACTGATCGAGGCAGGTCCGACCCTGGCGGGCGCCGCGGTGCAGGCGGGCTTAGTTGACGAATTGCTGATCTACCAGGCGCCGCACCTGATGGGTGACAGCGCTCGCGGGTTGTTCCATCTGCCAGGGCTCGATCGAATGGACCAACGGGTAGGACTTCGAATGACGGATGTCCGTCGTGTCGGCAGTGACCTGCGGATCACGCTGCGTCCGATGCATGAAGAACAGCCGCGAAATCGTATCTGCGCATCCTGATCCCGGCGCCGCGGGTTGCCGGATCTGCCCTGTGTCTCAAACTATCTTGATTCAAGCCGGCACCAACAGGCCGAGACTCCGTCGCGCGTCGGCGTGTCGGCGCATCCACGCACCGAGGACAATCCAATGGACCACAAGACCCGAACCGAATTGGAAGCCGCCGCATTCCGTGGTCTGGTCGCGCACCTGCAGGACCGCACCGACGTCCAGAATATCGATCTAATGAACCTGGCGGGTTTCTGCCGCAACTGCCTGTCCAAATGGTACCTCGCCGCCGCCCGCGAACGCGGCCTGGAACTGACCGACGATCAGGCTCGCGCGTCCATCTACGGGATGAGCTACGGTGATTGGAAGGCCCGCTACCAGACCGAAGCGTCACCCGAACAGAAGCGTCTCTACAAGGAGACGGCATCCCAACATGCCGTCATAGCGATCCCCGACGCCTAAAATCGCTTCGGGTAGCGCGCGCTGTTATAGCGATCCCCGACGCCTAATACCGTTTCGAGTAGCGCACGCTGTTCCGTCTTTTGGCGATCTGACAGGGATCGCCTAAGTCGGCACCTGCGCGTTTAACATCATGACTAGTTGCGTGGTGTGGCCGAAGGTCTAAGTCAGTTCAAACCATTGAGCGCTCACGCAGGACCTTCACCTGGAAAAGCGTGTTGCGCTCTTCCTCTTCCAGCGCGGACTGGATGTAATGAATTGTCCGCCGATAGAGCGGGATGATGTTGTACTTGAGCGCGTTGACGCGTTTCTGGGCCTTGCGCCGCTCTTCCATCAGCCGGTGTAGGGCGATCTCTACTTCACCGAGTCGAGCCATTAGCACCGCCGCGTTGGCTAAATTCTCGCGGGTGTTGTCAAAGCTGGAGTCGGTTCCCAGGAGACCGACGGGTTTGATGGGCAGTCTCTCACTGGTGACCGCCGGGTATTCCACCCCGAGGGAGCGGCGCGGCAGAATATCCACCTTCAGGGCCGCTTCCGAGCCCACAGCCGCCTGGTGTAGACCGCGACTGCCCATGCGCAGAAGCGTGATCGACAGGCAGCGGTAGGCTTCTTCAAGCCCTGCTTCGGCCTCTGAGCGTAGGTGCCGGTATTTACCGATTCGCTCATAGACCAACCGGCTCAGCAGTTCGCGCTTGCGCTCGAGCAGGTCATGCCCCTCATCGAGAAACCTGACCTGCTTCTTGATGGACAGCAAGCTGTTCTTCGTGGGCGGGACCTTCAAGACTTGTTGGGCCATGGCGTTGCGCTGTCTGCGGCGACATCGGTCGTCGCTCGGGGCTGGCGGGCGAAATCGGCGCGTTCGGCGACGCAATCTGCACCACCCATCTCGAATTCGCGGCAGATCAGAGGGCGTCGCTCGTAAATGCCGCAGCACATGTTCACGCGATCCAGCGCGACGCACCAGCCGTCGTCGAGGCGGTCCATGCAGCGCACACCGTTTTCGCTCGGGCGCGTGTACCACTCCGGAACCCCCGTATCAGTGATGCAAAGCACCTCAAGTCGGCAGCAGACCGCGGCGCAGTTCTCACAATTGATATCGAGCGTTGGCTTATTCACTTTCCCTCTGAGAGCGTTGTTTCAAGTTGCGGCGTTGTTTCCACTGGTGCCAGCGCGATCGGGATGCCGGGTCGGTAATCATGCCATTCTCGGTTCGCGGTGGACCTTCTAGGCGCGTCAACCATTGACACCGACCGCGTCCTCGTACTCGGTGCCTTGATGATACTTGGCCAATTCAGTCTCGGAGACAAGAGTCAGAATATCCCGCGGGAACATGCTCATCAGTTCCCAGGCCAGATTCAGCGTCGCATCGATGCTGCGATCTTCGTAAGCGTCGGGCGAACTACATCTATCGCGCTCCCCGCCCGCGCGGCAAGCTCCTGCCATGTTCAACACAGACAGAGGCAGCGGCATGGCACAAGGTCGACGCCCGCGCGCGCAATGGCGGCAACTGGTGGAGGGCTTGTCGGACGGTGGCGGGGTAACGCAAGCGCAGTACTGTCAGCGCCACGGTATTTCGGTCGCCAGCTTCCATCGTTGGCGGGATCATTTTCGCCAAGCACAGGTTGCTGAGGGGGCAAGGGCGCAGGCAAGCTCTCGCAGCGCAGAGCCGCAGCGCTTGGTGCCGGTGCAGTTGCTCGGCGAGGCGGTCGCGGTTGGCGCAGCGCAAGCCCTGACGCTGGTGTTCGCCAACGGCGTACGCGTGCAAGTCAGCCCCGGCTTCGATGCGGCCACGCTCGCGCGGGTGGTAGGGCTGTTGCAGGAGGGCTCGCTGGCATGATCGGCTTTGGCGCGCAGACGCAGGTCTATCTAGCCGCCGGGGCGACGGACATGCGCAAGCAGATCGACGGGCTCGCGGCCTCGGTGGTCGAAGTGCTGGAGGCCGACCCGTTTTCC
>JBATTL010000044.1:0-1599 GCA_049670525.1 Thiohalocapsa sp.
ACGCCGCTCCGCAACACTACAAAGGTGTACGAGCAACTCCTTCGGCGGGACTTAAACCCGCAAATTAATCAGCCTGTTACGGCATACGGTCAGGTCTTGTACCGTAGCCTCCCACCCATCATCACGACGGTTTTCTCTATTTTGAAGGGTAGGTTACGATGCTATACGTCACCCGCCTGGTTGCGTATCGAGGTGTGCTGCCGATCGGTTGTCATGCCCGGACTGGGTGCGGACGGGGTATGTTCTGTACATTTCAACCGTACAGATTCAGCCGAGGAGCGGATGCAAACGGCCAACATCACCGAGCTGCGCAGCCATCTGCCCGAGTACATCGCCCGCGCCGAGGCGAGCGAGGAGATCATGGTCTCGCGCCGGGTGCGAGGTCGTCGTCCGGCTGGTCGCGGCCCAAGATCGTCGCGCCCATAGAACCAGATTTATCGCGAGGAGCAGGCAGTGCGCAAACAGAGCATCCAGTACCACTCGCCACTAGACGCGCTGATCGCGGTCGCGAAGCGCTTGGCGCGCTACGAGGCGGAAGCCGGCATCGAGTCCGAGGAGTTTTTTGCCCGATACGCCCGTGGCGAAGCCGGCGATGACGCCCGTGCCGTCGAGTGGGCTAACGACTATCGGCATTTCTTGGCCGTCCGAGCCGAGTTAGACGCGCGACTGCATGAAGCTGCATAGCCGGCTCGAGCGCTACTTGACCGGGATCGAAACGGCGCTCGAGGCACTGCCCGGCGCCTATGTGGAGTCCTATGTCGAGGAGGCGCTGACGCCGACCCGCGCCAACCTGCGCATTCGTGTCCGCTTCGCAGGCGGTCAAATGCTCGCAATCAACGAGGCTGTGGTCGTCAACGCAGATGCGCTCGTCCACTTGGACTATCGCTATCACTGCCAGGGACCGGACGACGCGCTGCTGTTCCGCTACGACAGCACACCCCACTTTCCTGATCTCCCAGGATTTCCTGAGCACAAGCATCTCCCCAGTGCTGTCGTTGCCGCCGCACGACCAGAGATCCCGCAAGTCCTGGCCGAGGCTGCTCGGAGCGCCGCCGAAGGCGACGCCGGACCGCTCTCTCTAAAGTAGAGGTCGTCAAACAGAGGCAATTACGGAAATTGCGCAATTACGGGTGGACCTCCGGCAAGCATGCGTGACCGCTTGACAGTGGGGTGAATAGGATGTGGCCGGTGCAAAGCAATCACCGGAGAGCCCATGAGCACAGACACCACAACGCTGGCGAGCCCGACCTTCACGTTGGAAGAGGTCGCTGCGCATTTCGAGCACTGGCGCAGGGAGAAGAAGAAAGGGGAGCGCATCCCTGAGCAGCTGTGGTCGGAGGCGATCGCGCTGGTGGAAACCGAGGGGCTGTCGCACGTCACGCGCCGGCTGCGCCTCAGCGGTCGGGATCTGAATGAACGGCGCGGTATGCCCGGCAGCGGCCAACGACGGGCGCTGCCTGTAGAGGCGCCAGCAACGTTCGTCGAACTCGCGCCTGAGGTGGTTGTGCAAGCGCAGCACCGGCAGGCCACGCCGGGTTACCTGGAGCTGATCCGCCCCGACGGACTGCGACTGCGCATCGAGCCCGGTGACGGGATCGA
>JBATTL010000045.1:0-11046 GCA_049670525.1 Thiohalocapsa sp.
TCGGCAGCCAGGCGGTTGCCAACCAGCCGGTGGCGGCGCTGGTGGACGTCAACAGCTACTGGGTGCACGGCTACTTCCGCGAGACCCTGGTGGGCCGCATCCATGCCGGTGACCCGGCCGTGATCACCCTGATGAGCTACCCGGACGCCCCGCTGATCGGCGTTGTGGACAGCATCGGCTGGGGCATCGCCCAGCAGGACGGCAGCACCGGCGAGGACCTGCTGCCGACCATCAGCCCGACGTTCGAGTGGATTCGCCTGGCCCAGCGGGTGCCGGTGCGCGTGCACCTGGAGCAGGTTCCCGACAGGGTCGAGCTGCGTGTCGGCACCACCGCCTCTGTGCTGGTCAGGACCGGCGGCAAAGGCCATGACGGCGAGACGCCTTCGGTCGCCGCGCCCGCGGCGCTTCAATAGCAGTGTCCCGTTCCGATGGCCGGGATGCGGTTGGCGGTGGAGGCAGCGGGAGCTGCGCAGCGAGCGGGGGCATCAGACCGCCATTTCGTGCACCGACTATGGCTTGCAGGCGCCCAGGTTGGCCGCAGTGATGTTGGCCCGTTGGTCGCAGGAAAGCTGCTTCAAGCATGCCCGCCAACACTACAACCTGGATCATCCCAAAGCCCGCCTCTCAGCGGGCTTTTTGCGCGCTCCGCGTTCCGGAAGGAATCACCTTCAGTCCGATTCACTCCTGGGCAGAAGCCCGTTCGGCTGTTGCTTTCGGAGCGTCATGCGGGATGGAGCCCACGGGCGCCAAGCGGTCGGGGTTCAGGTTGCGACAGAAGCGGCCGCACTTCGTGGCTTTCGCTGGGACTCTTTGTCGCTGCCGACAGGCCCAGGCGACTGGTTCAACGCGTTCCGGCGTGCGCATTCGTGCCGTTCACGGTATCCGTCTGGGCGAGCCCTCAGCGGCACGGAATATGCTTAGGTTTTTTATCACGAAATCCGGCTGCGAAGGTGTCGATTGTTTGCAACCCGCGCCAACAACGTTGCTATCCGACCCAACACGCCAATTCTGGACGATGCCCTTTCGGATGCTTAGGCACTCGTGCACGAAGCGCCGCGCCCACGAGCGGCATCCGGGTAGCCCGGCATACACGCGATTTAGCGGTGCTAGATCGATTTCGACCACGCGGGTAAATACGGCCGCGGTTCAGACGCCCTGTGACCCCCCCAGACCGAATTGGTGACATCGAGTGACGCAACGACCGAGCCGACCACAACACCCTGTCCTTAGGCGTCAACCCGACACACCCGCCTCAGGCCTGATGGATCGCTTTGGTCGTCGGATCACCTACGTCCGGTTGTCTGTGACAGATCGATGTGATCTTCGCTGTGTTTACTGTATGTCGGAGCAGATGACCTTCGTGCCGCGCGCCCAGTTGCTCACCCTTGAGGAGATGGCTCGCCTTGGCAAGTGCTTCAGTGAACTCGGCGTGACCAAATTGCGCGTCACGGGCGGCGAGCCCTTGGTGCGGCCAAATGTCGTCTGGCTATTCGAACGACTCGGTGAACTCGGCGCCGTAACCGATCTCACGCTGACGACCAACGCCACGCAACTCGGCCGCTATGCCAGTTCTCTGAAGGACGCAGGCGTCACGCGGATCAATATCAGCTTGGATACACTGAACCCCGAGCGTTTCCGGCGCATTACGCGGATTGGGGATATCGAGAAAACACTTCGCGGTCTCAAGGCAGCATTGGGCGTCGGATTCAAGAGAATCAAGCTCAACACAGTGGTGTTGAAGAACCGAAATCATGACGACGTGGTCGATCTGGTCCGTTTCGCCATCGACCTTGGTATCGACATCAGCTTTATCGAGGAAATGCCTTTAGGAGTGATCGGCGATCACGACCGCGCTGAGGCTTACTATTCCAGTGACCAAATTCGCAGTGATCTGGCCGAGCACTTTGAACTCTTGCCAACCATCGATCAGACGGGCGGCCCGTCAAAGTACCTGCGCATTGCCGGGGAAGATACGCGCGTCGGTTTCATCTCGCCCCACAGTCATAATTTTTGCGGCGACTGCAACCGCGTGCGAGTCACCGCAACTGGTCGGCTACTGCTTTGCCTGGGCCAGGAACATTCCACGGATCTTCGCCGTGCATTGCATGCGAACCCGACGGATGACGAGCGCGTGAAAAAGGCGATGGTCGCGGCGATGGACCTGAAGCCCGTTGGACACGACTTTGACCTGCAGGCAAAGCCGATCATCTTTCGCCACATGAATACGACCGGCGGTTAGATTTGACTGCCATCAGGCGGAGTCCGAGGATGCGCCGCGGCGGCAGGCCGATGAGCGCTCATTTGATCTGCCCGATCACCAATAGCGAGCCTGGTTTGCGAGCGATCCAGGCCAAAGATCACCACGAAGCTGGAAAACGCGGGTCGCAAGCTCGTTCATCGTCAATGGGTCGGGCACTTGAAAATGGCCGGGCATCCGGCCCCGAACGGCAAGCACTGAATTGTTCAGCGCTTGCCTACAGGGCTCAATCCTCCGTCCAACGCCGCTCTGTGACATTCCGGCGCGCCCGAGTCCAGGGTCGTGACGAGATTTCGGGCAAGCCAATCATAGTCTTCCGCCAGCACGGGCTGAGCAAGTATGCCGATCCGGAAGTCGGCCCCCCGCGTGGATGTCGATGCCAATGTCAGGGCTACCGCCATAGCGCCGGATCAGACCGGTGCTGACCGAGAGACCCAGTCCAGACCCTTGGCCCGCGCCCTTGGTGGTAAAGAATGCCCGAACCGACCAGGCGGTGGGGCCAAGCTCACGGATCGCGAGGTTGACGTGGCCCAGCACTACGGCCAGGGGATTGTTGATCTCATGGGCGACACTACCGATGAGCTCGCCGGCGGCGGCTAGCTTCTCGGCTTGAACCGAATGTTGGTCACGCGCCACCCGAAACTGGGTGAGAACAGGGCCGCAGCCCGTCTTCGGGGACACATCGATCGAGTTCGACACCGCACTCAGAATCTTCGACCGCCGAGGCATCAGGGCAGTTGCCGCGTCGCTCAGTTCGAGTGTCGGTGTGGTTAGGTCCGTCTACGCCAGCCACCTCTCGCGGTCCCGAGATGCGAGTTTACGGGTATTCACTGAACGGACCATTCCTTGAGCTTACGCTCCACGGTCTTTCGGGAAACCCCAAGCGCGCGCGCGGCGAGCGACTTGTTACCCCCTGCCGCATCAACCGCCTGCAGAATGTGCGTCCGCTGAACGTCTTCCAACGAAACGGCGTTATATTCCGGTGTACCAGAATCGTCGTTGCTGGTCGACGCATGCGACGCGCACACATAGTGCGCAATCGGTTTTCCGAGGAGCAGCGACCGCTCGATGACATTGCGAAGCTCACGACAATTCCCAGGCCAGTGATAGGTCTTTAGGAGATCCAGATCCCACGCGGTGAAAGTCGGCTTCGGAACAGACAGGTCCTTCGAAAGCGTATCGAGGAAGTGCTCCGCAAGACTGGGAATGTCGCTCTTGCGGTGGCGTAAGGGCGGTAGCATCAAGTCGATAACATTGAGACGATAAAACAGGTCCTCGCGGAAACGGCCAGCCTGGACTTCGGCAGGAAGATCACGATGGGTCGCAGCGATTACCCTGGTGTTGACCTGGATTTCCTGGCTGCCACCGACCGGCCGGTAGCGCCGTTCCTCCAATACCCGAAGCAGCTTGGCTTGCATCGATAGTGGCATCTCTCCGATTTCGTCCAGAAACAGCGTACCGCCTTCAGCGTGGGCGAAGAGTCCATCGCGGGCCTGATGAGCGCCAGTAAATGCCCCCTTGAGATGGCCGAAGAGTTCGCCCTCGATCAAATCGGCGGAGATCGCGCCGCAATTGATCGGGACATAGCCACCACTGCGTCCGCTCAAATCGTGCAGCGCGCGGGCAACAACCTCTTTGCCCGTTCCGGTTTCTCCGTTGATCAGAACGGTTGAGGGCATGGGGGCGATCCGCTGAACCGTGCTCCAAATCTCCCGCATCGGCTCGCTTTCGCCGAGCGTCGGCCTCACTTCGCGTTTTTCGTGCAGTTCGTCGAGCGCTCTACACTCTGCGCCCAGCGCTCGCCGACGCTCGCGAGCGCGCTCGACGGCGGCATACAGCTCCCCAGCTTGAAAGGGCTTTCTCAAGACGTCCGTCGATCTCTCATTTGTCGCGCTAATCTCGCCGTAAACGTCCGGATAACCGGTCATGAGAATCAAATCGAAATCGACATCGCACCGATCCCGGAATTCGAGAGCCAGCTCGCGACCGCTGACTGAACCGGGTAGACGGACATCGGCGATTAGAAAGTGAAACCAAGGGCTATTCGCCAGCGCGCGTGCCTCGTCGGCGTTGGCCGCTGTCTCGACGCGGGCGAATTGGGGACCAAGGGCACGTTCGAGAAAGCACCGCATATCCGGCTCGTCATCGACAATGAGGACGCCGCCATTTCGAGTGGATTCGCGAACATGCACGACGTTGTCACGGCGAGATTCGAGTGGTGAGAGATCCATGATTGAGGTCTCATTGTTATCGAGATTGTAATCGCCCGCGTGCGAACCGCCAAGTCACCCGCATATCGAACGGGCCGGTGTTCCGCGGATTCCGCTCGCTGCGTCGAAGCGCTGTCCCCAAGCACCATTATCCGTCGATCCCCGACTGCCCATACTGAAATAGGACTACACTCTGAAATAGGACTACATTGATCCCTGACGCTAGGCAGCCATCCCCCCATCTTGTCTTCACCGAAACGCTGACGACAACAGACCCTCACCCGTCTGGAACCCGTGCGAAAAGATCCACGGCAAAGGGATGTGCTAACTCTGCTCGACGTCTGTTGAAGTGTCCGGAACCTGGACCGATCGACTGATCAAGATCCCGTGATATCGCTGGACGGTCTATTGACAGCATCCGAAAATCGATATCACGCGCTGCAATGCCGTTCATGCCATTATTTCCAGTAAGCATATGCCCAGGTTTAAAACCTTACAAACGAATTCTGTTAGGCTTTAGTATCGATGATTTCGATACTACAGCCTACCTAGGCCTGGTATCCCGCCCGATGGAGACTGGCCCCTTGACCGCGTGGCCCGTGGCCGCCCCTCGCTGCATGCACGACTTACGGTCTGTTCCCGGCTTGAGACGGAAGGAAGCGACCCGTCGGAAACCGCGTCGGCAAGGCTGAATTGCAAGTCTGGATGGAGAAGATCGGCGAAGCTAGGCAAGTGAGCGACGACAGTGTCAGCCGACGCTATCGTCGAGCGCGAAACGCACGGAGCTGGAACAGGCCTGCGGATACGTGGAGGGGACGAAACCGACCATTCAGCGCGTGAAGTCGGGGGACACGCTGATCGGTCAACGCTTCCCGATGGGGCAAGAGCCCCCCATTATCAAGCGCCTAAGCGATTGAGGACGCGGGAAGGGCGGAACCGCCCGAAGGTTCAGATAGGACGCAATCCGTGCTGATTCTCGGCCAGGACGGCCACGCAACCAGCTTATGCATAGAACAATGGCTGGCAATGCCTCGGTCGCAATGGCGGGAGAGAAGTAGGCAATGGCTGAGCTGGGACAGGCCCGGTCCCGTTTCTGCTCGGTTAGTTCAAGATTGCGGCTGAAGCGGCACTCGCCCCGCCGACGCCTCACAATCGAGCCGCCGCACCGACGTCAGGGCTCGATTGGCACCGGGCCAGGGAGGGGTTTGCGCGATCCTTGACTTCGGATCGCGCGGGGTTGACCGCGGAGACCGGACGGGACCCCAGGTCGGAGACTCAGGCGCTCGCCTCTCCATCGGCCATGGCCGTCTCCGAATCATCGACTGGGCCGGTATAGGCCCGGTAGAAGGCTTCGACGAATGGGCGGAAATCCTTCACCGTTCCGTAGACTGCGACAACTCCCTCCCGATTCCGGTCATAGACCATGTTGACGCCTTCGGTGCGGCCGGCCGGATTGGGACGGGCCTCCCCATTGTAATAGATCCAATGTCTCGCCTGGACCGCGACATAAACCAGGTCCGCGCCGCTGTGGACTACCCAGGAAACGACGTAATTCCAACTGCCAATGCTGAGCTTGACCTTCTCTGTTTCCGCGGCAGTGTCTTCCGGGTCGATTTGCCACTGAAAAACCGGGATTGGGCCATTGTAGTTTGCATCCACGTTGCCCTGAGGCCCGTCAACCTCCGGCGGCGCGAACGCATCGGGTGGATCCACGGGCGGCGCGGTCGCCGATTTCGGCTTGACTTGCTTTTCTTCTTCGCCCGCTGCCAGCAAATCCTTCAGGTGCGGCGCGCCGCCGTGGCCTGGGTTTGGGATCGGCTCCAGACCATACTCCAGCAAATCCGCCTGCAATGGATTAATGGACGCGCCGCCCAGCAACATGGCGTCATCGTCGTAAGGTGGCTCCGTATGGATCTCGATCTTCTCGAACAAGGCATCGCGCAATAAGGCGCGAACCTCGTTTTCCATGGCCGTAACCTTCTCGACATTGACCGAGTCTGGGGTCAGTTCGACCTCGACCGTTGAACCTTCAACCCCAACACTCTTGACGAATCCAAGTGATACCAGGTCACGGGAGCGACCTGGAAACCGGATCTGTCGCAAGAGTTCTTTCACTTGCTCAGGCTGCATTTCCGACATCTCTATTCTCCGCAAATTCTTGTGCGACGACCGAACCGATCACATGCCTCCCTGCGTCCGTTTGCGATCGGAATCGACTGGTGACATTGGCGCTCGTTTCTCACCATCTCCCGCGGCCGCCGAATGTGGGCTTACAGAATGCAGCCCCCGAGTCTGGCGCGCCCGATTCACCAATGCGGAATTGGTCAACTGCAATCCGAGTGTTCGCCGGCTGGGTCCGGATGATGGCCACTCGACAATTTATGCAGAATTCGCGCCAGAGTGACGCTAGTCATCCAAATCTCGACCAAACCTATCGATGACAGAATCGCCAACGCAAGTGGCATATCTCGTGCTTCCCCCGTCAACATGCTGGTCGGCCGATCCCGAATCTAACCGGGTGCGGCAGCTGAGCGAGAAACTTCCATCACGTGGTGTCGTCAGGGGCGATGATATGGAACTGCGCCAACTGAGGTCTCTGGTTACCCTGACCGAGGTCCACTTCAACGTGACCCGAACAGCGGAGCGCCTGCACCTGGTGCAGTCGGCCGTTACCCAGCACCTCAAGCAATTGGAAGCAGAGATCGGGACGAGCCTGTTCTTGCGTCACGGGAAACGCCTAATCGGTCTGACCGAAGTCGGCGAACAAGTCTTGTGTCATGCCTGCGAAGCGCTACGCCAGACCGGCAATATCACAGCGGTAGGCCGTGATCAGATTGAGGAGGGCCTTGGTGTACTGCGTTTGGGTGCGACCCATATGCAGGCACGTTACGTTCTGCCGCCGGTCATCAAAGAGTTCGTCAGCACCTATCCCGACGTTGAGTTGCAGATACACCAGGGTACACCGAACCAGCTCGTCGACTTGGCCCTGCGCGATCTGGTTGATCTCGCGGTCTGCACCGGAGCGCTCGGTGAGGAGGTCACACTGCAAACCGTCCCCTGCTATCGCTGGAACCGCGCGGTGATCGCACCGTTGTCGCATCCCGTCTTCGACCTGCGTCCCCTAACGCTGGCGAGCCTTTGCACCTACCCGATCATCACGTACGTGCTGGGCACCACCGGCCGTAACACCTTCACCGACACCATCGCCAAGGCCGGCTTGCGTCCGAAGGTCGTACTGAGCGCTGCCGACACCGATGTGATCAAGACCTATGTACGCGGTGGTCTCGGCATTGGAATCATCGCCGGGCTTGCCCATCAGCCCGCGGAGGACGCCGACCTCGGGGTCCGCGATCTCAGCGCATTGTTCCCCGATGAAGTGACGAAGATCGCCCACTCTCGAGATAAATACCTGCGCAAATACCATCAACATTTCATCGATATTTTCAAGGCTCGCACAAGCGACCTTTGGGGCGATGGGGACCAACGCACGCGACCGGCCTCGGGTATGGGCCATCCGCGGCGCCCAACAATGGAGGCTGTCGTGCGGGGATCTCGTCCGGCCCACGGACGCCTCTGATGTGCCTTGGGAACCGTTGTTCGCGACAAGTTGACCCGTTCAGGGGAGCCGCGGTGTGGACAATTTGGGCGCCTAAGCCCGACTTCGATCACCGTCGCCGAACCACTCGAAGCCAATGACCTCAGCGGTTCTATCCTCGGACTCAAGCAGCGCAAGCGCCGCTAGACCGGCAATGATAAGCACGGCGGCCACGATGGCGGCAGCGATCAGTCTCGGTCTCTCAATCATCGCATTGTCCCTCCAGTCTGCTGTCAAGTACGGACGGGGACAGGAAAGAACCCGAGACCATCCCCTGTTTCGGTTTCTATCACAGCCCAGGGTGGCTGAATAGCTAGCCGCTATCGCCCGCTACGGCTCGAATCGCGGCCGGGTACTGCATGCGGGATCTGCTCGAACGCCTGATCACTGGTAAATGGCCACGCTGATGGCACCGGCGAACTCTCCGAGGGTCCCGGAAGTCTTGCTCGGGTGGATCTCAGGCCCCGCGTCTCCGCCATGACAGTTCATACGCTCACCAAATAGTCGTCGCGTGTGGTCAGCTTGAGGTACATCGTGCCGCCCGAGGTCTCACCAAACCGGGTCGCGGCTTTGCGGGAAAAATCGCTGGCAGAAAACGGCCTTGCGGATCCAGATCCGTGTCATTGCCGCTGACGACTTCGTCGACTGTCTGCTTGATGGCGTCGGTCAATATTTGTTGCGCCTCGCCTTTGTTACCATTTCCATCCGCCACTGCAAAAGGCTCGCCCGTCGCGTCTTGGTAGTTCGCCAACGCCATCTCCATGAACGTGTCCGCATCGATCCCGGCGTTCGTCGGATCGGTGATGATGGTCTTGTTCTGCACCAGTACCGCACGCGAGGACTTCAGAAGAACCGTGAGTTCCTCGGCGATCTCTTGAGTTGTCATCGGAAAAGGCGGGCGTCGCCGCAAAACCCATAGCGGCAACGCCAACGGTGCCGCCGTGGTGGCGGAACGAGCGCCGCCAGCGCATCGATCAGCTCCAGCGGGCTGAGTACCAGGGTCGTGCGCCCATCGCGCCGGGGCTTGGGCAGGTGGTTGATGAACTGGTGCGGGTTGATCTGCTCGAGGCGCTCCAACGCGAAGGGCGGGCGGGCACAATAGCGCAGCAGTCGCTCCAGCCCGGCGCGATCCGGGCCAGCAATGCGCACCGCCGCATCCAGCGAGAAGCCCATGCGCCCAGCCGAGCATGTCGCGCGCCTCCTCGGGCTCGAGCAGACCGTTGCGGGCGAACCACCGCAGCACCCGTCGGCGCAATTGCTCGGTGATGGCGGCCATCTCATCCGTCGTCAGTGCCGGCGCCTGGAGGAAGCGGACCTGGTCGTCTTCGCCGGGATCGAACAGTCCGTCGATGATGCAGCAGTGCAAATGAACGTTGCGGTTCAGCCCAGAGCCGAACCGATGCACGAAGCTGACCGCCCCGAGCCGCGCCCGGGGCGAGACCGTGGGGATGGTTGCGCGAAGATGGGCCTCGATGACCCTCAGAAAGATGTGCAGGACAGCACTGACGGCGCGGAGCTCGCGCGTCGAGGTCAGGCGCCGAACCAATTTGATCCGTTCGCCGAGCGCTTGAGGCGGCTCGGCGGGCTGCAACCGACCGAGCCGATGGTCCTCCGTCCGGTTCCCCGCTCGAAGCACCCTTCAGCGCGGTTTAGCCGCTCGCGTTGGCGTATGGCGGGCTTACTCTTCCCGCTCGATGCGCTGATCAGGTCGTTACGCCGCCGGACGCCGGCCATCGATCACTTGCAGTCGAAGGGCTCGAGCAAGGTCCTTGATGGAAATCATTCCATGGATATCCTCTCCGTTGTCGGAAACGACCAGATGGCGGAAGTTGCCGTGCGCCATTTTATTCATGGCCCACTCTACGGATCTGTCCGGGGCAATGGAGACCACATTGCGCGTCATCACCTCGCTCACCGGTGTTTGCGCAGGATTCTTGCCCGCGAGAACGACCTTGTACAGAAGATCTCTTTCCGTGAAAATGCCTGTGAGCTTTTTCTTTTTTGTGACCACGATGGCGCCCACATGCTTCGCGGCCATCTGGCGCAGAGCATCCATGGTGGTGGTACCCGGCGTTACAGTCAACACATCCGGATTCATGACTTGCTCGACTTGAATTTCGCGTGCCGGCATTCTCTATCCCCGCTCCCCTTTCGCTATACCAGTCCGGCGTACAATATATACAGATACGGATAGGAAATCCAAGCCACCTTGAGCGGTCTAACGTGTCGCTGAGACAGGACGTTAGTAGAGGCGGGATGTCGGGATGTGAGGTCAAGGCCCGGAAACATGGCGGAGCGACCTGGCGCGACGTCCGTTGCAGGTCGAAGCGGCGCGCTGGAGCGGGTTCGGGGTCATGCCGGACGGCGGCAAGACGAAGGCTCTCGGCACCGCCTCGCGCAGGAGACGACGATCAGGCGATATGCTGATCGAATTCGAGCTCGGGCTGAGCGGTCAGGTCCCAGTCCGGCGCCATCTCGGGCGCATCGTCCCAGGCGAGCGGTGCGCGGGCGGGCACGGTGGCTCCCCGAGAGCCAAGAGGATCTGCTCGACGGGTGCGGCATCGGTGATGCAGGCGATGATCCGCACTGCCCCACCGCAGGCCGGGCAGGTCTCGCTGTCGATCCCGAATACGCGTTTCAGGCGTTGCGCCCAGGTCATCGCGGCGCGGCGTTCGGCACTTGTCGGCTCATCCAGATCCGCTGTCGCCGCACCCTGACCGCCCTTACCCCGCCTGTCCGGCGTCACCCGCGCACGGTGTTTGCTCTTGGGCGCTTGGGCGCAAACAACCCGTGGAAACGGGTCAGGTTCACCCGTGGTTTCGGCACCAGGGCTGCCAGCCGGGCGATGAAATCCAGCGGTTCGACGATGACGTGCGTCGTGCCGTCGCGGTACGGCGTCTTCAGCTGGGAGCGAACGTTGCCGTTCGGCGTGAGCGACAGGCGCTTTTGCGCGATGACCGCCGGCTGCTGTAGCAACACAGCCG
>JBATTL010000046.1:0-10471 GCA_049670525.1 Thiohalocapsa sp.
ATCGTAAACTCGCCGCGGGGCGTCGGGTGGCTGGCAACTCCCGAGGCGACCGTGGTCCAGCCGATTTGGTCCTCGCCGTCGTAGAAGCGCGCCTTTTGCTCATTGGTGTCGATGACGATCCGCGTCACACTGCGGCCATCGCCGCTCCAATCGTAGAGCTGGCCGGGTTTCGCGTCCTCTTGAGGTTCAGGCACGAGGCCCGGTTCTTCGGAGGCCGTCTCGGCCACCTCGGCCTCGGCGTTCCCTGCCGGATCTTGGTTCCGCTGATCGGTCGTCAGCGGTGGGAAAGACAACTGCGCACAGCCGGTGAGGAGCCCCATCGCCACAACCGTCGCGAATAGCGCGGCCTCAGCGGTCGGGATTCGCTGGCGCATTGGTCGGTCATCGTCGTTCATCAAAAACACACTCAAGGTTAACGCTGTTTGCGCTTGGCATAATTTTGCCAAGGTAACCCATTGAGTGCCTGTGAATCAAAGTCTGGCGCGCGTGGTTTGGACAAGGCGCGGCTCGCTGCCACCCTGCGCTTCGGGTAGCGTAACGGCGCCTATGCGGGTCTGCCGGTCACCTAACGATTTGGACCGTGGGGCCCTGTTGTGGCCTTGGTAATGCAACTTGGGGATCGGTCCGGACCGCGCCGAGAACACCCAGAGAACATCCCGAGCCAACTGGCGCTTCGCGCGCCATTGCTTGCGTCGGTGCGGTATGCTTTCGCGGCAAACGCCCCATCAGGCTCCATTCACCGTTCAGAGACAGATTCGATGCAGACCGAGTACGATCCGCGCGCCGTCGAGGCCGCGGCCCAGCGCGATTGGGAACGGAATCAGACCTTCAAGGCCGTTGAAGACCCGTCCCGGGAGAAATTCTACTGCCTGTCGATGTTTCCGTATCCGTCCGGGCGCCTGCACATGGGGCATGTGCGCAACTACACCATCGGTGACGTGATCGCGCGTTATCAGCGCATGCTCGGAAAGAACGTGCTGCAACCCATGGGTTGGGACGCCTTCGGCCTGCCAGCGGAGAATGCGGCCATCACGCACGGCATTCCGCCATCACAATGGACCAAGTCCAACATCGAGTACATGAAGGGCCAGTTGAAGGGTCTGGGCTTCGGCTATGACTGGAGCCGGGAGCTGGCCACCTGCGATCCCGATTACTATCGTTGGGAGCAATGGCTGTTCACGCGCCTGATCGACAGGGGGCTTGCGTATCAGGCTACTGCCACCGTCAATTGGGACCCCATCGATATGACTGTGCTCGCCAACGAACAGGTCATCGACGGCAAAGGCTGGCGTTCCGGCGCGCCGGTGGAGAAGCGCGAGATCGAGCAGTGGTTCGTTCGGATCACGGACTACGCCCAGGAACTGCTCGACGCTATCGACGGACTGGACGGTTGGCCCGAGCAGGTGCGCAGGATGCAGCGCAACTGGATCGGTCGCTCCGAGGGCGTCTACATGGAGTTCGGTGTCGAGAGTGCCGACAAGGCCGTTGGCGCGGACGACGTCGGCAAGATACTCGGCATTTACACGACCAGGCCCGATACGGTCATGGGTGTCACTTACGTGGCCGTCGCTGCTGAGCATCCGTTGGCGCGCCGTGCGGCGGAGAACGATCCCGCGCTCGTCGCGTTCCTCGATGAATGCCGTCAGGGCGGCATCTCCGAGGCCGAACTTGAGACCATGGAGAAGAAGGGGCATCGCCTGGGCATTAATGCGCTGCACCCGATCACCGGGGATGCCGTTCCCATATTTGCCGCCAACTTCGTCCTCATGGGCTATGGCACTGGCGCCGTCATGGCGGTGCCGGCACATGATCAGCGTGACTGGGAGTTCGCAGAGCGCTATGGCATCGCGAAGAAGCAGGTGATCGTCGCGGCTGACGGTGGCCCATGCGGGATTGACGATGGCGCCTACACTGACAAAGGCGTCCTGAGCGATTCCGGCCCCTTCGATGGACTGACCTCAGCCGACGCCTTTGGTGCGATCGCCGATTGGTTGTCTGAACATGGCAAAGGCGAGAAACGCGTCAATTTCCGCCTGCGGGACTGGGGTGTCTCGCGCCAACGCTACTGGGGCTGTCCGATCCCCGTCGTGCAGACCCCCGATGGTGGCATGCGTCCGGAAACCGACCTCCCGGTGCGCCTCCCGGACGACGTAGTCGTCGACGGCTCCGGATCCCCGCTGAAGCGGATGCCCGAATTCTCGCAGCTCGCCGGCGGTGAGACGAGAGAGACAGACACCTTCGATACCTTCTTCGAATCCAGCTGGTACTACGCGCGCTTCTGCTCCGCGGACAACGACAACGCGATGCTCGATGAGCGTGCCAAGCACTGGTTGCCGGTGGACCAGTACGTCGGTGGCATTGAGCATGCGGTGCTGCATCTGCTCTATGCGCGCTTCTTCCATAAGCTGATGCGCGACACGGGTCTGGTGGACTGTGACGAGCCCTTCGCAAACCTGCTGACCCAGGGCATGGTGGTCGCCGAGACCTGGTACCGCGAGGATGCGGACGGGCGCAAGCGCTGGTTCAGCCCGACCGACGTGGAGGTCACGCGTGACGACAAGGGCAAACTACTGGGAGCGGTGTTAACGGAGGACGGGCAGCCGGTGAATTTCGGTGGCATCGAGAAGATGTCCAAATCCAAGAACAATGGTGTCGACCCGGAGATCTTGATCGGGCGCTATGGCGCGGATACGGTGCGGCTGTACACCATGTTCACGTCACCGCCGGATCAGTCGTTGGAGTGGAATGACGAGGGGGTCGAGGGGTCGTTCCGTTTCCTCAAGCGTCTCTGGGCGCTTGCCGCGGACGCTGCACTGATTGACGATGATGCGGGCGTGGATGCCGACGAGACCGCTTCTGCCGCTCGCCGCGATATACATGCGACCCTGAAAAAAGCGCTGTTCGACTACCAACGCCACCAGTTCAATACCGTGGTTTCGGGCTGTATGACCATCGTGAACCTGCTCTACAAGCTCGACGCCTCCGCGGCGGGTGCCAGCGCGGTGCTGCGCGAAGGGCTCAGTATCGTTCTGCGTTTGCTTGCGCCCATCGCGCCTCACGTGACGCATCATCTTTGGTGCAAACTGGAGTTCGGCGATGACATCCTGACGTCATCCTGGCCACGCGTGGACGAGACCGCGCTCAAGCAGGAAAGCATCGAGTACGTAGTACAGGTTAACGGCAAGGTGCGTGGCAAGGTGCAGGTTTCCGCCGACGCGGACAAGCCTGCGGTCGAGGCGGCCGCCCTGGCCAATGAGAACGTGCAGCGCTTCATCGAAGGCGCAACGGTCCGCAACGTCATCGTTGTGCCAAACAAGCTCGTCAATGTGGTGGCCAAATGAGGCTGCGGCGACGGTCTGTCCGCGCTCTTGTCCGCGGGGCTCGCGGCATCGGTGCCGCGGTTTCGCTGCTCGCGCTCATGGCGCAAATCGGCTGCGGCTTCCATCTGCGCGGTGCCGTTGACATCCCGCCGGAGCTCAGTCCACTCTTCATTCAGTCCGGTGGAGTCGTCGGTGAGGCCATCGAGGCACGCCTCGCCGGAAGCGGTGTCGGGCTGACGGCGAACCCCGCCGATGCGGGCATGGTCTTGCGGATACGCTCACAGAGCCGTACCTCTCGGGTGGTCGCGGTGGACATCGATGGCAAGGCGTTGGCCTATGTACTGACCTACCGAGTGAGTTTCGACGCGCGCGATGGCACTGGCAAATCGTTGGTGCCGGTGCAGACACTGGCGTTGGATCGAACCTTCGATGACAACCCGAATGTGGCCGTGCTGGGCAAGGAACTGGAGTCTGACATCATCTATCAGGACCTCGCCAGCGACGCGGCCGATCAGGTTCTACTGCGGCTTCGCGCCGCGCTGGCGAACCGTCAATCCGGCTGAACGTGCGCTGTGCACCGCAACAGCTTCGGCAGAATCTCGAGCGCGGCCTCGCCCCGATCTATCTGCTGTTCGGCGATGAACCGCTACAGCTTGGAGAGTGCGCCGATCTGATACGGCGCGGCGCCCGCGAGCGCGGTTTCAGCGAGCGTACCTGCCTGGAGCAGACTGCCCATTTCGACTGGTCCAGTCTCGCGGGCGAGGTGGGTTCTTTGTCCCTTTTCGCCGAGCGCCGCCTGATTGAGCTGCGTGTCGGCGGCGACGGCGTCGGCCGCGAGGGCGCCGACGCGATCCGCGACTACTGCAACCGCACCAGTGACGATGTGTTGCTGCTGATTCTGGCACCGAAGCTCGACTGGAAGACGCTCAAGTCCAAGTGGGCGGAAGCGCTCGACAACCAGGGCGTGATCGTGCAAGTTCGTCAATTGCAGGGTCACGGACTACTTCAGTGGTTGCGACAGCGGCTGACGAACCGTGGTTTCCAACCAACAGAGGATGCTGTTGCGCTACTGGCGGAGCGCGTCGAGGGTAATCTGCTGGCGGCGGACCAGGAGGTCGCCAAGCTTGAACTGCTGCGCGAGCCTGGACCTCTGGACGCCGAGGCACTGCTGGCCGCGGTGAACGACAGTGCCCGCTACGATTTGTTTGATCTCACTGACGCCGCGCTCAGTGGTGACCGTGTTCGGGTCAACCGGGTGCTGCACGGCCTCGCCGCCGAGGGTACCGCCGAGCCGTTGATGCTCTGGGTGCTGGCGCGTGAGATCCGCAAGCTCTGCGCGGTTTCCTTCGCGGTCCAGCATCGTCGTGATCTAGGGTCGGTGCTAAAGGCCCACCAGATCTGGGACTCACGGCAGCAAGCCGTGATCACCGCCGCCAAGCGCTATTCGCTGTCGTTCTTGTGGTCGCTTCTGGAACGCTGCGCAGAGACGGATCTTGCTATCAAGGGCGAAATCGCGGCGGACCCCTGGGTGCTGCTCGAGAGCATCGCCGACGACTTGGCGAATCCGCCCACCGTCAGTCGCGCCGGCATCGAGGCGACCGGTCGCGGCTAGGCAACGACTGTCCCTCGCCGTCCGGCGTTTCGGGTATCAAACCTGGTCAAAGCTAGAACGAGGCCCTGGAACCAACCAGATGTGTGCTCGCGACGACTGATCCGGTTCAGCGCCGCATCCAACCCCCTGACCGGAAATCGGATTTCGCTGTCAATATCGCGGCGGTCTCTCGTGTGGTCGGGTCCGCAAGTGTAGAATTCGCCCATCGTGATCGAACCGGAATCCCTGCCATGCCCGACACCGCCATCACCAATATCGACGCCTACATGGACCAGGTCGGCGCTCGTGCCCGTGTGGCCTCTCGTCTGACGGCGCGTGCCGACACCGCGGCAAAGAACGCGGCTTTGACCGCGATCGCGGACGATTTGGAAGCCCGTCGTGACGCCCTCGGTCAGGCTAATGCCGCGGACCTGGAGGCCGGTGCTGCAAAGGGACTCGATGCCGCACTGCTGGACCGTCTCGAACTCACGCCGGCGCGCATCGACGCGATGATCGAGGGTTTGTCGCAGATCGCCGCGCTGCCCGACCCTATCGGGGCCATCACCGATCTAGACTACCGGCCCTCCGGTATCCAGGTGGGCCGGATGCGGGTTCCGCTGGGCGTGGTCGGTATCATCTACGAGTCACGCCCCAACGTCACCGCCGATGCCGCGGCGCTTTGTCTGAAGTCCGGCAATGCCGTGGTGCTGCGTGGCGGCTCGGAGGCGTTCGAATCCAACCAGGCCATCGCCGCCAGCGTGCGTGCCGGCTTGGTGGCCGCCGGCCTGCCCGCGAATGCGGTGCAGGTGTTGGAAACCACGGATCGCGCCGCCGTCGGTCGGATGATCACCCGACCGGACCACATCGACTTAATCATCCCCAGGGGCGGCAAAAGCCTGATCGAACGCATCAGTCGCGATGCGCGGGTGCCGGTGATCAAGCATCTGGACGGCATCTGTCACGTCTATATCGACGATCGTGCCGACCTGGACCAGGCTTTCGACATCGCCGTGAACGCGAAGACCCAGCGCTACGGTACCTGCAACACGATGGAGACGTTGTTGGTGGCGGAGGCCGTCGCCGACGCCATCTTGCCGCGTCTGGCGTCGGCACTCGTCGGCAAAGGAGTCGAAGTGCGGGGCTGTGAGCGCACGTTGGCGCTGGTCGGGCACGCTAAGCCTGCCACCAGTGCGGACTGGGACACGGAGTACCTTGCTCCAATCCTGTCGGTGCGCGTCGTGCCGGATTTGGATGCCGCGGTCGAGCACATCGCAACACATGGTTCACACCACACCGATAGCATCGTGACGACAGATTACTCCCGCGCGCGGCGCTTCTTGCGCGAGGTGGACTCAAGCTCGGTCATGGTGAATGCGTCGACGCGCTTCGCCGATGGCTTTGAGTATGGCCTGGGTGCGGAGATCGGCATCAGCACCGACAAGTTCCATGCCCGCGGTCCGGTCGGTCTCGAGGGGCTCACGTCGCTCAAGTTCGTCGTACTCGGGGACGGACAGATCCGTCTCTGAGCAGGTATCGCCCTGGCAGCCACTTGCTGCCCCATGGCGGATTTTTCTGCTACTGTAGTCCTAGGCTTTGCTCAGATTAGGATCCGCGTGACGTCCTTACAAGCGTTGCTCCACGAGCTGAGAATTCATCGGCTAGCCTCTATCATCGCGGGCGTGTCCGGCCATTGTCGCGGTTGGTGGCATGCGCGATAGCCACCGCACAGACCGCCATTCGCCGATCGATGGCGTCGATCTCGGCGGACGATGCGTCGGTCCCGTCACGCGATCTCCCCGCCGTTATTTCGTCACGGGCCCATGCGTGGACCAGTCGCGACTCATGCGTCGGGCATGATCGGCGTCTTCGGTGGTACTTTCGACCCGATTCACTTCGGGCACTTGCGTGTTGCACTGGACGTCTACCAGGCGCTTGCCTTGAGCGAACTGCGGTTCTTGCCGCTGAATATCGCGGTCCACCGCCAACAACCGCAAGCATCGGCCGAGCAGCGCTGCGCAATGGTGGACGCGGCGATCGCCGGCGAGCCCGGTTTCCGTGTGGACGACCGGGAATTGTCCCGCACGGGGCGTTCCTACACCATCGACACCCTGGGTTCGCTACGCCGGGAATTGGGTGACAGCGTGCCAATCTGCCTATTGGTCGGCGGCGATGCCTTCAATGGCTTCTTCGATTGGCACCGGCCTCGGGATATCCTGAAGCTAGCGCATCTGGTCGTCATGCAGCGGCCCGGTGCGCCATTGCGGCACGATCCGGATCTGCGTGCGGAGGTTGAGCGCCGACGCGTCGCCCGCGGTGGCGGATTGGAAGGCTTCGCCGCCGGACGCATCTGGTTCGAGTCAGTTACGCAACTGGACATATCGTCGACGCGCATTCGCTGCATGCTGGCCGCGGGCCGCAGTCCGCGTTACCTACTGCCCGACGCGGTGCTTGAGATGATCGACAAAGAAGCCTGTTATGGGGCGCCCGAAACGCTTGGTTGCGATGAACGCGATCTGGCGCAGCCCGGCGCCGTCGGGGTTCGGAAATGCTGACCCAGAGGGGAAATAATGCAGCTTGAGCAACTGAAAGACCTGGTCGTTGAAACACTTGACGACATGAAGGCCCGCGACGTCAAGATCATGGACGTTCGCGGCAAGACCGCTGTTACCGACTACATGATCGTCGCGTCCGGCACTTCCGATCGCCACGTCAAGTCGATTGCACAGACGGTTGCCTATCGTGCCAAAGAGGCCGGTGACGCACCAATCGGCAGTGAGGGGGTTGATGGCGGCGAATGGGCGCTGGTGGACCTAAACGGGGTCGTCGTCCACGTGATGCTGCCAAGGGTGCGCGACTTCTATAATCTGGAGCGGCTCTGGTCCGCGCCCGCGTTGGTATCCGAATCCATGCCTTCGCCGAATCTGGCGGCTGGCTCGCTCTAAGACAGCAACGGTCCCCAGGGCTGCGGCGAAACGACCCCTGATCCAGGGGAGGTAGGGCATTGGATCGCTTCGATCGCATCTTCGAGCTCAACCGAATCCTGCAGAGTGCGCGGCATCCGGTTTCCCGTCGTCGGCTGGAAGAGGAGCTGGAATGCTCCCGGGCCACGGCCAAGCGCATCATCGAGGACATGCGCCTGTACCTGAACGCGCCGATCGTCTACGACCGCGAATACAACGGTTATCGTTACGACCAGTCCGAGGGTGAGATGTATGAGCTTCCGGGGCTCTGGTTCAACGCGTCGGAGCTGCATGCGTTGCTGACCGTGCAGCAATTGCTCGCGGATGTGCAGCCGGGTTTGCTTGAGCCGGTGCTGAAACCCCTGCAGCAACGCATCAATTCATTGCTTGAGGTGCAACGGACCGGCTCGGAAGGCCTGCAGGGCCGCATCCGAGTGTTGCAGATGGCTGCGCGCCTGGGTTCGGATCAGGGCGGCGACGCGTTCCGGATCGTCGCTGGGGCGTTGGCGCAGCGAAAGCGGCTGCAGATTCGCTATTACAATCGCTCGAGGGAGACCCGCGACCAACGTGATGTCTCCCCGCAACGTCTGGTCCACTATCGCGACAACTGGTATCTCGACGGTTGGTGTCACCTCAGGAACGGTCTTCGGACCTTTGCGATCGACGCCATGGAACGGGCTCGGGAACTCGATCAGGTCGCGCTGGACGTCGCGCCCTCGGATCTCGATGACCACTTCGCCAACTCCTACGGCATCTTCTCCGGTAAGGCGGATCATGAGGCGGTCCTGCTGTTTAGCGCCGACCGTGCCCGCTATGTTGCCAAGGAGCGTTGGCACCGCGACCAACAGGGCAGGGCGCTCGAAGACGGCCGCTATGAACTCCGCGTCCCTTACAGCAATCCCGCGGAACTGATCATGGATATCCTCAAATACGGTCCCGATGTCGAGGTCGCTGATCCGCTAGGGCTTCGTCATGCGGTTGCGGAAAGACTCGCGGACGCGGCTCGACTCTATCGCACTGCACCTGAGGGGGCAATCGAATCGGGAGCCGGTGCAAAACCAGCGGCAATTGCCGAATGACGCGAACCAGACCTCTCGTTACCATCGTCGCGGCCATGGCCCATGATCGCGTCATCGGCCGCGACAATCGGCTTCCCTGGCACCTACCCGCTGATTTGGCCCATTTCAAGAGCATTACCCTCGATAAGCCCATCATCATGGGCCGACGGACTTGGCAATCGCTGCCCGGTCTGCTTCCTCGGCGGCGCCACATCGTCATCACCCGCGACCCGTCGTTCCGGCCTGGCCGATGCGACGTCGTGAACTCCCCGCAAGGCGCGCTCAAGGCCGCCGCCGACGAGCCTGAGATCATGGTCGTCGGCGGGGCAAGCATCTACATCGCGATGCTGCCGCTTGCGCGTCGTATGGAACTGACTATGATCGACGCGAATCTGGATGGTGATACACGTTTTCCGAGCTGGGATGGGGACAGCTGGGTCCTGGTCACGCGGAAACATCGTCCGGCGGACGATAGCAACGCCTATGCGATGGATTTCATTCGGCTCGAATGCGACTAGCGCGCGGAAGAGGATTGTGCGGTACCGGCATCGATACGCGCCTCATGGGCTCGTGCGCCGCCCACGGTGGGGCGGACCTCGTTTTCTGAGCCGACGGTTGCAAGCTGGTTGCGGCCATGGCGCTTTGCGAGATACAAGGCACGGTCCGCGCTTCGCACCAAGTCGTCGGTCGATAACACGCCGGCATCTCGTGATGACGCGACACCGAGACTAACGGTCACGCGACCGAGCACCGTCGCAGCGTCGTGACGGACGTCGAGTTCCCAAATTCGTCTGCGTATTCTTTCACCGACCTGTATCGCCCCGTCGAGTGCGGTGTCCGGCAGCAGAAAGGCGAACTCTTCTCCGCCCGTTCTGGCCGCGATGTCGCCGGGACGTCTCAAAACGCCGGCCATGCCCTGGGCGACTTCCCGCAGGCAGGTATCGCCCGAAGGGTGTCCGTAGTGGTCGTTGTACGATTTGAAGTAGTCAATGTCCGCGGTCACCAGGGACAATACGGTCCCCTCACGTTTGGCACGCCGCCATTCTTTGTCCAGCATTTCCTCGAACAGGCGCCGGTTGGGAATTCCGGTCAAGGTGTCGATACGCAATAGGTGTTCCAGTGATTCCCCGACCTCGATGGCCGAGGACAGCTTCAGCCGCAGGTCGATCGATTCCTGGAAAAATCTCCGCAACTCGGCAGATGCTGCCAGCATAGCGAGCCCAAAGATCAGCATCATCAGCCCCATGCTGATATGTGCTGCATCGCCGATGGACAGCATCTGAAACGAGATCGGCAGTAGGACCGGGATGGCGAAGCAGGCATATGCCTGACCGAGAATCGATAACAAGGGAATCGCCCCGGCGACCATGCCGCCGAGCACAAACGCAAGGAACAGCTGATGGGGCAATGACGCGGGAATGAATAGAAAGTACCCGGCCGCGCCCCAGACGATGCCCGCTACGCAGGCGCCGATCAGGGAATACCGCCGCCAGCGGTAGCTGGCTCGCGCCTGATTAGTCGCTTTTCGATACCGTACAAGCA
>JBATTL010000047.1:0-2062 GCA_049670525.1 Thiohalocapsa sp.
TCGACCAGACGTGAACGGCCCTGGCCGAGCATGGCCTCATTGATGTCCGACATCACGACCTCGCCGTCGGGGCCGACGATCTCACTGAACTTCTGGGCCAGATCGCCGGTGCCGGCGGCCAAATCCAACACCTGTTGGCCGCGCCGCACGCCGGCCATTTCCACCGCGCGTCGCTTCCACAGCCGATGGACGCCCATGGACATCAGGTCGTTCATCAGGTCGTAACGCGTCGCCACGGAGTCGAAGACGGCGCGCACACGATCCTGCTTCTCGCCGACTGGGACCTCCTGATAGCCGAAATGGGTGGTCTTGTCGTCAGACATGAGACAGGGCGCTCCGTTGAGTTGGGGCCGCAATTCTACAGGGATCCGAATAGCTAAGGCTTGCGCGATGTCAGTTCGCGTTGGTCGAACATCACTCGCCACATGCCTTGAAGGTTCGGGACCTTGCTCGACAGATCGGCGGTCTGTCCTGCATCGACATCGATGACGTCTATGATCTTACACCCTGGTCCGGCGTGGCCGTCTTCGCTTCATGAAGGTTTGACCTGTCGCTTGTGGCCGGCCTTTTCGAGCTCGGCCAGGTAGTCCTTCCAAAGCGCCTCCTGGTTTTGGCCAAGGTTGTAAAGGTAGTCCCAAGAGAAGATGCCCGTGTTGTGCTCGTCGTCGAAGTGCAGACAGACGGCGTAGTTCCCGACAGGCTCGATCTTGTCGATGTTGACGTTCTCTTTGCCCAGCTGCAGCACGCGCTGGCCCGGGCCGTGGCCCTGGACCTCGGCGGAAGGCGAGTAGACCCGCAGCAGCTCCACCGGCAGGTTGAAGTGACTCTTGTCATCAAAGGTGATTTCCAGCACGTGGGAGCTACGATGCAGATTCAACTCGGTCGGCGTTGGCATGACAAAGCTCCAGAACAGCGAATACGCGGCCAATACCGCGCCGTGGATTATCGGGCACGAAATGGGTGATATCCGGCGGACTTCAACGACGCTTCGCATTCAGGAGTTGGGTGCCAAGCCCTGAATCGCTCTGAGTTTCCCTCAGAGGATGTATTGCGACAGATCCTCATCCGCCGCGAGTTCGCCCAGATTCTGGTCGACATAAGCGCCGTTGATCGTAATCGGCACCCGGTCCAGCTCCGACGCGTTGAATGAGACGTCTTCGAGGAGTCGCTCCATCACCGTGTGCAGGCGTCGGGCGCCGATGTTTTCGGTGCGCTCGTTGACTTGGAAGGCAATCTCGGCAAGACGCCGGATACCGTCGTCCTTAAACTCCAGCTTGACCCCCTCGGTCGCGAGCAGCGCGGTGTACTGATCGGTCAGAGACTCATTCGGCTCGGTCAGGATGCGCACAAAGTCGTCGGTTGTCAGTGCCTGCAGCTCGACGCGGATCGGCAGTCTGCCCTGTAGCTCGGGGATGAGATCGGACGGCTTAGCCAGATGAAATGCGCCGGAAGCGATGAAAAGGATGTGGTCGGACTTGACCATACCGTGCTTGGTGGAGACCGTGCTGCCCTCAACCAATGGCAGCAGATCCCGTTGCACCCCCTCGCGGGACACGTCGCCGCCGCCTGTCTGCTCCGCGCGCCGCGTCACCTTGTCGATCTCATCCAGGAACACGATGCCATTCTGCTCCACGTTGGTCATGGCCCGGAGTTTCATTTCCTCCTCGTTGACCAGCTTCGCCGCCTCCTCATCCCGCAGAATCTTCCGGGCCTCGCGGATCGGCAATCGGCGCCGTTTGGTTCGCTTGGAGCCCAGGTTCTGGAATAGACCCTGTAGTTGACTCGTCATCTCCTCCATGCCCGGCGGCGCCATGATCTCGACGCCCACTGGCGATTGGCTGACCTCGATCTCGATCTCGCGCTCGTCGAGTTCGCCATCCTGCAGTTTTTTGCGAAATTTCTCCCGTGTTGCGGAGGAGGCGCCGGCGCCTTTGCTATCGTCTTCGAAGCCGGAGGGTGGTGGCAACAGCGCGTCGAGGACGCGTTCCTCGGCCGCCTCTTCGGCACGCTCGGTGTTGCGCTCCATCTCCTTTTCGCGCTCCATCTTGATGGCGATGTCAGC
>JBATTL010000048.1:0-4966 GCA_049670525.1 Thiohalocapsa sp.
AACCCAGCGCGCCCGACGCCTTCCGGGCTCAGTCAGCAGCGGTCGGAGCAAGACACCACAAAGCAGCGCCGGCAGCATCAGATTCATGGCGTTCACGCCGAGCACCGTCAGCCCGCCGTAGCCGAAAAACGCCGCTTGTAGGATCAGCGCCACCAACAGCGCGGGCACCGCCATCCAGCCCAGCAGAAGCCCCATCAGGCCATTCAACAGCAGGTGCACGCTGCTCGGGCCGATGGGGATGGTGATCAGCGACGAGACGAAGAAGGCCGCAGACAGCACAGCGGCCTGCGGAATGCGGTCGTCCTCGAGCCGGCGCAGGGACGCGACCAGCAGACCGACCGAGACCAGTGCGCCGGTGATCAGCACCGGAGCCGACAGGACACCGTCGGGGATATGCGCCATGCGTCGGGACCGCCCTGATCAGTCGGATGCTGAGGGGCCTAATGCCGCGGCGTCCGACGCCCTTGGTTCCGATGTCGGCGACATATCACGGGCGCGCACCCAGATGAGCCCGCCCTGCTCTACCGGAACCGGCGCATTGTCCGGACCGGGCATGGGTTCCGGCGCCGTCAGCAGCGCTGCAAAGCCCCACCACCCGGCGCGTGGCATCGCATAAGCGAAGGTGCCGTTTGCGTCGGCCTTGATCAGCTGGGTTACGAATGCATCCGCGGGCGGCGTCAGGCTACCGTCGTTGCGCCACTCGACCTCGACCTCAGCAAAGGGCACCGGTTGGCCGTTACGCTTGACGACGCCGCGGAAAAGGTTGCCGGTCCAAAGACCATAGGGCCGCACCAGCGGCGTGATCTCAACCGGCAGCCCGATCTCGGCATCCCAATTGCCACCGCCGCCGAAGGCATCGACGACGACCTTGGTGTAATGCACGATGAACTTACCCTCGGCTGGCTCCCAGTAGGGCGCGGGTTCGACGAAGAACAGGTGATCGCCGGGCCGCTCAACGACGAATCCGGCGCTGTAGATGCGGGCGCCGTCGGCGCTCGCAGGTTCCAGCGTTGCGATCAGATCCTGTCGCCCCCGCGGCCCGAGCAGGCCGAAACGCACTGGATCGCCCATCGGCATCACCGGTCCCTGCGCCATCGGATGTGTGAAGCGCAGCTCCAGCAGCAAGCTGCGGTCAGTGCCGGCGTCGACAATCTCTGTGGACGGGATCAGCTCTTGGAAATGGGCACGGGTCGATGGACTGCCAGCCACCGCGAACAGGCCAACCAAGGCGGCAGCTAGCGCGGGGGCCATCGCGGCATCGGGGCGCGTCTCGGTCTTGCGGCAACTTGGTTCCGGAATCGGTTCGAAAGGATGCATGACAAACTCCGTGAGGGCATCATGGGCGGACACTGGCGAACACACAGACGGCCAGCCCCGAGACGGTATGATGATTTTCCAATCGATCATACCTTACTAAGACGGCGCGATGAAAACCCGATCCAGCTAGACGATCGCCGGCCCCGAGGCATCAGACCCATGCAAAGAATGACCATCACGCTCGACGACGAGCTCGTCCAGGAATTCGAGGCCTATCTCGCGGACCACGGTTATCACAACCGCTCGGAGGCGATCCGCGACCTGATCCGCGCCCGACTCGACATCGAGCGCCTGACGCGGCAGCCCCAGGGGGAGTGCGTCGCCAACCTGAGCTACGTCTACAACCATCACGAACGCGAACTCGCCTCACGCCTGACGCGCGCGCATCACGACCAGCACGACCTCGCCGTATCGACGCTGCACGTGCACTTAGACCACGACAATTGCATGGAAATCGTCGTGTTGCGCGGTCCGGCAACCCAGGTGCGCGCCTTCGCGAACGCTGTCATCGCCGAGCCCGGCGTGCGCCATGGCAAGCTGTCCGTGCTGTCGGTCGAGGCCAGCGAGCAAAGCCAAGGCCACGGCGACATGGGGCACGCGTGTGCGCATGTGCACCAGAAACCGATTGCGTAGGAGTCCGGGGCTTCAGCCCCGGCAGTCTTTGGGCCGACGCCGCTGTTTGCTCAACACGACCGTTAAGCCAAGCTTAGAGCGCTACTTTTCGCGAACCGGATTTGAAGCATCGGCGGGGCGCAATCCTCGCACGCCCATGCAACCATCGGGGCCTGTCAGCCCGCCAGGCTCTCCATACGGATACGCACGATGTCGCCACTGACGGCGCCGAGGGCGACGATGCGGTCCAGCGCGGTATTCATCCGCGACTCCTGGACGCGATGACAGAGCATGATCAGCGGCACGTGGGTTTCGCCTTCACCGGGCTCCTTTTGTTTGATTGCCTCGATGCTGATGCCCTCCTCTCCGAGGATACCGGCGATGCCAGCCATGACGCCGGGGCGGTCTAGAGCGGTCATACGCAAATAATAGGCCGTCTCGATTTGGTCGATGGGCAGCACCGGCGTGTCGCTCAGTTCGCCGGGTTGAAATGCCAGGTGCGGCACGCGGTTATGGGGATCGGCAGTCAGCGCACGCACCAAGTCGACCACGTCGGCGACCACGGCCGAGGCCGTGGGCAGTGCACCGGCCCCGGCACCATAGTAGAGCGTTGGGCCGACCGCATCGCCCTTGACCAGCACAGCGTTCATGACGCCGTCGACATTGGCAATCAAGCGCCGGTGCGGAATCAGCGTCGGATGCACGCGCATCTCGATACCGGTTTCGGTGCGCCGAGTGATGCCGAGGTGCTTGATCCGATAACCCAATTCGGCGGCATAGGCGACGTCCTGAGGCTCGATCTTGGAGATACCCTCGGTGAAAGTCTTGTCGAACTGCAACGGGATACCGAAAGCCAGCGAGCCCAGGATGGTGAGCTTATGGGCGGCGTCGATGCCCTCAACGTCGAAGGTCGGGTCGGCCTCGGCATAGCCAAGCTGCTGCGCCTCCGCCAGCACGTCGCCGAAGTCGCGCCCCTTGTCGCGCATTTCGGTCAGGATGAAGTTGCCCGTGCCGTTGATGATGCCAGCGATCCATTCGATATGGTTCGCGGCCAGCCCCTCGCGCAGGGCCTTTATGATCGGTATACCGCCGGCGACAGCGGCCTCGAACGCCACCGTGACGCCCTGCTGCTGGGCGGCAGCAAAGATTTCGTTGCCGTGCAGCGCGATCAGGGCCTTGTTGGCGGTGACGACGTGCTTGCCGTTTTCGATTGCGCGCAGCACCAGCTCACGGGCTGGTGAGTAGCCGCCGATCAGCTCGATGACGATGTCCACTGCTGGGTCATCGACAACGGCGAAGGCGTCGTCGCCGATGCGCCCGATCCGATCCAGACCCTCAATGACCGCGGGGTCATAAGCGCGCGCCGCAGCGTGGGCGATGTGAATGTCGCGCCCGGCGCGCCGCGCGATCTCGGCGGCGTTGCGGGTGAGCACCGTCGCGGTGCCGCCACCGACGGTGCCGAGACCCAGTAATCCGATGTTGACCGGTTCCATACTCTCTCCTCGTGTTTTGGACTGACCGGCCTGCGCACGCCACCAGGCTGCTTCCTGCAGCATCATGGCGGGCCGGAATACTGGTAGTCGAGTGCTGCTGTCGACGGGGACGGGCCACCCGCGGACCCGGCACACCCGTCTCAGGCGGGTTGTCGCTCTCGCAGAGCGGCGCGGGCATCGTCGCGGAGCATCTGCCTGATACCCTTCACCGCTTGGCGCGTGCGATGCTCGTTCTCGATCAGACCAAAGCGCACGTGATCGTCTCCGTAGTCGCCGAAGCCGATTCCCGGCGACACCGCCACCTTGGCGTCACTAATCAATTTCTTGGCGAACTCCAGGGAGCCCATGTGCTGGTACTGTTCCGGTATGCGCGCCCAAACGAACATGGTCGCCTTCGGCTTCTCCACCGGCCAACCCGCGGCACTGAGTCCCTCGCAGAGAACATCGCGGCGACTCTGGTACATATCGCGGATCTCGCCAACGCATTCCTGCGACGACTCCAGCGCGTGAATCGCGGCGACCTGTATGGGCGTAAAGGTGCCATAGTCGAGATAGGATTTTATGCGCGCAAGCGCCGATACGAGCGCCGGACAGCCGCACATGAAGCCGATACGCCAACCCGGCATGTTGTAACTCTTCGACATCGAGAAGAACTCCACCGCGATGTCCTTGGCCCCCGGCACCTGTAGGATCGACGGCGCCTTGTACCCGTCGAACACGATGTCCGCATAGGCGAGATCATGGACGACCCAGATGCCATGCTCCCGGGCGATCTCGACAACCTTCTCGAAAAACGACAAATCGACGCATTCAGTAGTTGGGTTGGCTGGAAAATTGAGGACCAGCATCTTAGGCCGCGGCCAGGAATCGAGAATCGCCCGACGCAGTTCCTCGAAAAAGTCCACCCCGGGAGTCAAGCGCACATGGCGCACGTCCGCGCCGGCGATAATGAAACCATAGGGATGGATTGGATAGGCGGGGTTGGGCACTAGCACCGTGTCGCCGGCGCTCATGGTCGCCAACGCCAGGTGCGCCAGCCCCTCCTTGGAGCCGATGGTCACGATGGCCTCGTGATCCGGGTCGAGCTGTACGTCGAAGCGATCGCGATACCAGCGCGTAATGGCCCGACGCAGTCGCGGGATGCCGCGAGAGACCGAATAACGATGTGTATCGCGTCGCTGGGAGGCCTCCACCAGCTTGTCGACGATATGCTGAGGCGTCGGTTGGTCCGGGTTGCCCATACCGAAGTCGATGATATCCTCGCCACGTGCTCGCGCCGCAGCCTTCAACTCGTTGACAATATTGAAGACGTAGGGCGGGAGCCGCTCGATGCGGCGAAAGTTCGGTTCCGGGGCGACCACTCTGGACCTCTTACTAACGCGGTTTGGGCAAACCTCAGAGTGTAACGTTAGGCCGGCCGGATTCAAATGCACGATCTGCGAACCAACTCGAATGCTTGCCGGGTCGCCGCGGGTGATTGCTCACCCGCGGCTCCCACAGATCCGGACGTGCCCAATTCGGGCATCCGGCTCCTCGGTCTAGAT